>NZ_JBINJW010000065.1:0-1100 GCF_043951855.1 Proteiniclasticum sp. C24MP | reverse complement strand
CCAGATATTCAATGACGTTGGCAGCCCCTTTGAAGGTTTCCTTGAGATGAGGAATCCATTCCTTGGCATAGAGGACAGAGAGAAAATCATTGAACTGGGAGGGATATCGGAGCATGGCCTCTGAAAAGGGGAGGCTCAGCTGTCCACTCTGGTAGAGGGATTTCAGTCCATGGAGAAATTTTCCGCGGAAGAGTTTTGAGACGGCTCTGACCGGAAAGAGGAATCCGGTCTTTGATGCGATGAACTCCTGGTCTCTGCTGAGGCCACCGCCAAGGACGATGGCATGAATGTGAGGATGGAAGGAAAGGTTGCTTCCCCAGGTGTGGAGGATGCTGATGAACCCGATCTGTGCACCCAGATGTCTCTTGTCCCCGGCAAGCTCTTTCAGGGTTGCAGCACTGCTGTCATAGAGCAGGCTGAAGAGAAGGCGCCTGTTGGCAAGGAAGAGACTGTTGAGCTGCTCAGGGACGGTGAAGACGGCATGAAAGTATGGTGCATCAACGACATCAGTCTTCCGGGCATCAATCCATTTCTCCTTGTTCACGGCCTGACAGCAGGGACAGTGCCTGTTTCGGCAGGAATTGTAGTGCACTTCGGCGGCGCCGCAGTCCTGACAGACAGCGGAGTTACCTCCGAGAAGAGCCGTCTTGCATCGAGTGATGGAGACTGCGGCTTTATGGGCCGCAGGACGGACCGAAGTAGAGCCTCGGTATTGGTCATAGGCCTGAGAGAAGATGTTCTGGATCGCATAGCTCATGCTGCTCACCGTACATCGAAGGGGCTGACGGCTTTCCCCATGCCCGGACGGGCAAGATGAACATAGATAAGGGTACTGTTCAGGGACCGGTGACCGAGATGATTCTTGATGGACACAAGATCCGTACCCTGCTCATAGAGGTGCGTGGCGAAGGCATGACGGAAAGTATGGGCCGTGACAGGAAGGTTCCACTTCAGACGATCAAGATGTTTCTGGATATAGCGGCTTCCGGTATCCTTGACGATGTGGGAATCCGGATTTCTACCGGGAAAGAGCCATCCAAGTGGTTTTCCATGAGTTTTCCAGTAATCGGTAAGAATCTCCAGAGCGCTGGTGGAGAGGA
>NZ_JBINJW010000064.1:0-1570 GCF_043951855.1 Proteiniclasticum sp. C24MP | reverse complement strand
TACGGTTAACCTTGTTACGACTTCACCCCAATCGCTGACCCTACCTTCGGCCGCTGGCTCCGTAAACGGTTGCCCCACGGACTTCGGGTATTGCCAACTCTCATGGTGTGACGGGCGGTGTGTACAAGGCCCGGGAACGTATTCACCGCGACATGCTGATTCGCGATTACTAGCAACTCCGGCTTCATGCAGGCGAGTTTCAGCCTGCAATCCGAACTGGGATGAGTTTTGTGAGATTTGCTCCACCTCGCGGTCTCGCGTCTCTTTGTTCTCACCATTGTAGCACGTGTGTAGCCCTAGACATAAGGGGCATGATGATTTGACGTCATCCCCACCTTCCTCCCGGTTAACCCGGGCAGTCTCTTTAGAGTGCTCAACTGAATGGTAGCAACTAAAAATAAGGGTTGCGCTCGTTGCGGGACTTAACCCAACATCTCACGACACGAGCTGACGACAACCATGCACCACCTGTCTTCCTGCCCCGAAGGGCTTCCTCGATTAAGAGTAATTCAGGAGATGTCAAGTCTAGGTAAGGTTCTTCGCGTTGCTTCGAATTAAACCACATGCTCCGCTGCTTGTGCGGGCCCCCGTCAATTCCTTTGAGTTTTAGTCTTGCGACCGTACTCCCCAGGCGGGGTACTTATTGTGTTAACGACGGCACAGAAGGGGTCGATACCTCCTACACCTAGTACCCATCGTTTACGGCGTGGACTACCAGGGTATCTAATCCTGTTTGCTACCCACGCTTTCATGCCTCAGTGTCAGTTACAGTCCAGAAAGCCGCCTTCGCCACTGGTGTTCCTCCTAATATCTACGCATTTCACCGCTACACTAGGAATTCCGCTTTCCTCTCCTGCACTCTAGATACCCAGTTTGGAATGCAGTTCCCGGGTTGAGCCCGGGGATTTCACATCCCACTTAAGTATCCACCTACGCATCCTTTACGCCCAGTAATTCCGGACAACGCTCGCCACCTACGTATTACCGCGGCTGCTGGCACGTAGTTAGCCGTGGCTTGTTTTTCAGGTACTGTCATTATCATCCCTGATCAAAGAGCTTTACGACTCGAAAGCCTTCATCACTCACGCGGCGTTGCTGCATCAGGCTTTCGCCCATTGTGCAATATTCCCCACTGCTGCCTCCCGTAGGAGTCTGGACCGTGTCTCAGTTCCAATGTGGCCGATCACCCTCTCAGGTCGGCTACGCATCGTGGCCTTGGTGAGCCGTTACCTCACCAACTAGCTAATGCGCCGCGGGTCCATCTCAAAGCGGATTGCTCCTTTTCTTGCTGCACCATGCGATGCTACAAGCTTATGCGGTATTAATCTTCCTTTCGAAAGGCTATCCCCCACTTTGAGGCAGGTTACCCACGTGTTACTCACCCGTCCGCCGCTAAGAATACTCAATGTAAACATCTTGCATTCTCCGCTCGACTTGCATGTGTTAGGCACGCCGCCAGCGTTCGTCCTGAGCCAGGATCAAACTCTCAATTTTAAAGTTTGAACTAGCTATTCATTACACTAGCTTTGAATTCAATTGCTTGAATTCCACTTCCGTGATGGAAGTGTTT
>NZ_JBINJW010000063.1:0-1318 GCF_043951855.1 Proteiniclasticum sp. C24MP | reverse complement strand
TTTACCTATAGCATATCCCAGAAATTTGAATTTCCTGGAATAGATGCTTATGGCTCTGCTCTTGTCCTCATTCACCTTCAGCTTCAGTTTGCCTTCGAGATACTTCTTGCTGGATTCCAGCAGTCGTTCCGCGGCTCTTCTGCTTCTGGCTAGCACCACAATATCATCGGCGTAACGTACAAACGTTACCCCTCTTCTTCTCATTTCCTGGTCATACCTGTCCAGATAGATGTTTGAGAGAAGCGGTGAAAGTGGACCTCCTTGCGGAGAACCTTCTTCGGTTTCGATGACGACGCCATTAATCATTACCCCACTCTTGAGATACTTCTTGATGAGGTCTGTCACACGTTTATCCTTGATGTTTTCCCGAATCATATTCATCAGCAGTTCGTGATTGATGGTATCGAAGTACTTCGATAAGTCGACTTCCGCCACATAGACGAACCCGTCATCCACCAGTTCCTTCACTCTTTGCATCGCCTGTTGCGGGCTTCTGCCCGGGCGATATCCGAAACTTTCGTCTGCAAAGAGCGGTTCATAGATGGGTGTAAGACTGTTGGTTATGGATTTCTGGATAATCCGGTCAATGACTGTCGGAATACCCAGTTTCCGTTCTCCACCATCCGGCTTTGGAATCACTACTCTTCGCACCGGGGAAGGTTTGTATTTTCCATCCCGTATGCTCTGTCTTAATTCCTCGACATGTTCCTGTAACCAGGGCAAAACCGTATGGACGGTCATACCGTCTATTCCGGGTGAGCCCTTCTTCTCTTTGACTTTCTTGTATGCTTCAAAGAGATTTCTCTTGCTGAGGATTTCCTCCAGCAAATCTGATGCACCGCCTTGTTCTCTTCCTTTCCGAGCGATAACGCTCGACACTCCTGCATGCTCTTCATGTTCCGCACTATCCCTCCGCAGGCAGCTCTTCCGATTTTCTGTTTTCATCACGTTATCCTCCTTCCGGTTGTTACTAAAGGTCTACGATTGTTCGGCCCTTCCTGGAATTTCATTTCCAGTACTATGGCTTCGGCTGACTTCTCACAGCAAGCTTTACTCCATCCTAGCCGGATGTCTGTGAGATCTCCCCGGGTAAGAACGATAACCTTCATTCCATGTAGCCGCCTCATCTACCATAATCAGGTCCGGGTAGCATTGGACTTTCTCTTGTTTTGCAGAGTCGTCCGCCTGTCATGGCCTTATATGAGATTTCTGTACGTCGGCTCGGAACTTTGTCCGCCAGGACTCGGCGCCCTGACATCCGGCTTCCTTCAGATTCCACCTCGCGGTGGACACCCTTGCCTTCGACTAACGCTTCCTG
>NZ_JBINJW010000062.1:0-1444 GCF_043951855.1 Proteiniclasticum sp. C24MP | reverse complement strand
GACAGCTGTTCCATGAGGAGAAATTATTATGTTTAAACAGCTTAGTCAGATAGAGAGACTTTACATCGAAACATCCTTGAATCAAGCTATGACCATTCACGAAATAGCGGAAGTCCTTAAGAGACCTGTAACAACCATTTCAAGGGAGATCAAACGGAACCGGGTAGAAAAGAAATATCAGTTTGACAAGAATCAGTGCGACCATCGTACAGACTGTCGAAAACGTCATGCCTGCGGAAATCACGAATGCAGCAGGCGCTGCAACGTCTGTAATCTATGCAACAAAGCCTGTGCAGCCTTTGTCAGAATCCCCTGCAAAACGCGAGACCGCTCACCGCACTGCTGCAATGCCTGCACAAAGAAATCCAGATGCTTTTTGGATAAGTATTTCTATCTGTCTTCACCGGCCCAGGATACGGCCAGAGATCGTCTGAGCGCATCCAGAGCGGTTATCCAGATCACCGACCTGGAACTTGAAAAACTCAACCAGACGGTTTCTCGCCGGATAAAAAAAGGTCAGCCGATATACCACATTCTGGCATCCTCGGAACTGCCGGTATCAGAATCGACAGTGTATCGATACATCAGCAGCGGGATTCTTAACGCCCGCAATATCGATCTTCCCAGAAAGGTCGGTATGCGGATCCGTACGGGCCGCAAGCGCCCGTCAGGCATTATTCCAGGCTACAGGATCAACAGGACCTATGACGACTATCTGGCTTTCATGGAAAAGAATCCGGACATCGAAGTGGCTCAGATGGATCTTGTGGAAGGTTCCGGTCATAAGAACTTACTGACCTTCACCTTCGTCCACAGTCGTTTATTGCTGGCATTTCTCATTCCTGACAAGACCCAGGCATCGGTGATATCCGCGATTAATGAACTGGAAAAGACCATCGGACAGCGCTTGTTCCGTAAGGCCTTTAAGGTTGTCCTCACGGACAACGGCACAGAGTTCCAGAATCATCGCCTTATAGAGTTCACTTCGGGAAGCGTGAAGCGATGCAGACTATTCTACTGCGATCCCTACGCCTCCTGGCAGAAAGGGGCGTGCGAGAAAAATCACACCAACATACGATTGTTTCTTCCCAAAGGATCCGATTTTGATGCGTTAAACCAGGGCAAAGTCGATCGCATGCTGTGCAATATCAACTCTGTGATCCGGAAATCAACAAAAGAAGATGCGCCCTTTAACCAGCTCTCCGCTACTTTGACGGGTATCGTTAGAAAGCTGGGGTTAGTGCGCATCCACCCTGAAAATGTGACCTTGCGGTCGAGTGTTCTGAAATAAACTGACCAATCAAACAGTTGTCTGTCCCAGGAACTGAATAACAGTACCCGAGCAAGTTGCAGTTACTTTGATAAAGTGAACTGGCTTGTTCTGTTTGCGCTTGAGAAAGTCTATTTACACCATCAGAATACCACGAAATCACAACAAAAAACA
>NZ_JBINJW010000061.1:0-1492 GCF_043951855.1 Proteiniclasticum sp. C24MP | reverse complement strand
TTAAAGATCGTATTGAAGTCATTATTCTGCCATTTGAACTTGGTTACTGAATCCAATGTATAAGAAAGAGCTTCCTGATTTTTTTCAGGAAGCTCTTTCTTATACATTGGATTATTTCCTCACTTCTAGAGAAGATAGCTGATCATAATCGTTGCGAATCCCAGGAAAAAGAAAAATCCAAGAACATCGGTCATGGTGGTGACAAAGACTGCAGAAGCCAGTGCGGGGTCTACACCCATTTTCTTCAACAGCAATGGCACAAAGAATCCTGACAGAGCGGCTATGACCATATTCAGGAACATGGCTACTCCGATAACGAGACCGAAAACGACATTTCCTTCCCAGAGTCCGCCTAATACTGCCACGATAAGTCCCAAGGCAGCGCCGTGAAGGACACCAACCAGGAATTCTTTCCTTAGAATCTCCTTCTTGTTTTCATAATCGATTTCTCCCAGAGCAATACCTCTTATGATTAATGTAAGGGTCTGTGTTCCCGCGTTTCCACCCATTCCTGTTACGAGGGGCATAAAGACGGCCAGCGCAACCACTTTGCTGATGGTTGCATCAAACAGGCTTACTGTAGCAGAAGCGAGTATGGCGGTGACAAGATTGACTAGCAGCCAGGGCAGACGACTCTTGATGGAGTCCAGAACGCTGCCATCAATTTCTTCCTCTTCATCCAGACCAGCAAGTCGATACATATCTTCAGTATGCTCATCTGAAAGAACTTCCATGATGTCATCCACCGTGATGATTCCGAGCATGACATCCTGATCGTTGACAACAGGCATGGCCATATAACCATACTTCTGGAAGATATTCGATACATCTTCCTGGTCCATGGAAGCGGGGATGGTAGCAACATTTTCAAGCATGACATCCTTAAGAAGCACATCCGGAAGAGAGGTGAGAATTGCTCTGATGGGAACAATTCCTTTCAGAACATCACGCTCGTCAAGGACATAGATGTAATAGGGCGTTTCTGCATTGGGTGAGATATCTCTCAGGAAAGTAAGTGTCTCATCAATGGTCATGGTCTCCTTGACAGAAACAAATTCTGTGGCCATGATACCACCGGCGGTTTCCGGGCTGAAGGATAGGAGTTCCTCTATTTCTTCTCTATGCTCTTCCTCCATCCCTTCCAGAATTCTATTCTGGGTGTCTTCATCGATGTTTCCGAGCATGTCGGCGAGTTCATCTGAAGACATCTCGGAAATGATGCCCTGTTTCTGATCAGATGGAAACAGAGAAAGCAGAATGAATTTCTCATCCAGTTCAGCCTCATCTATGACCATAGCGATGTATTCATCTGGAAACTTTTCCAGAAGCTCTTTCTGATCCTCCTCGTATTCCTGCAGAACTTCTAGCAGATCCACTGGATGAAGCTCTTCTGCCAGTTCGAGAATCTCATCCAGTGATGCATGAAGTATATAGTCTCTTAATTGTTCTTCTCTATTCATAAAAGCACCTGCCTTATGTTGATCTCAATAAG
>NZ_JBINJW010000060.1:0-1606 GCF_043951855.1 Proteiniclasticum sp. C24MP | reverse complement strand
TCAGACTGTCCAACAAAAACAAAAAATGATATAATAATACTAATAATTATTGGTGAGGTGAGATTTATGTCATATATTGAAGGTGTGGATAGAATGCAAGTAAATATCATCACAACATCTCTTGATGAAATCATTGATCCTGAAAATCCTGTTAGAGTTATTGATACTTTTGTGGATTCTCTGGATCTCGCAAAATTAGGTTTTAAAGAATACTCTGAATGTCAACGTGGACAATCACCTTATCGAAGATCTGATCTACTTAAACTGCATGTCTACGGTTATCTAAATAAGATCCGTTCTTCCAGAGGTCTCGAAACTGAAGCAAGAAGAAATATTGAACTTATGTGGTTGATAAATTCGATACACCCAGATCATCGAACAATCGCAGGATTTGTGTCAGATAATAAAAAAGCATTTCGAAATATCCTTCGAGAATTAACACTTGTCATTAAAGGCTGGGGTCTCATCGATGGGAAGATTGTTGTAATTGATGGTACTAAAATCCGCGCTCAAAACAGTAATTCCAATTGTATAACCCAAAGTAAACTTAACAAGAAAATTGAATACGCTGAAGTACAGATTAATAAGTATCTCACTGAAATGAATAGCGAAGAGATAAATTCTGATTACAGTGAGAAATTAAAAAAATATCAGGAACTAAAAGCTGACTATGAAAAACAAAAGCAAGAATTGAAAGATGAAGGACTTGAGCAGAAAACCCTTATAGATAAAGACAGCAGACGTATGAAAAACAATGGCAGACTAGAAGTCTGTTACAATGTGCAAAGTGTTGTAGATAGTAAGAATCACTTTGTAGTTGATGCTGTAGCGGTAAATGACGTCACAGATCAGAATCAACTGTCTCCAATGGCGCTAAACACCAAAAAGCTGCTGAACAAAAGAAAAATGAAAGTCCTTGTGGATACAGGCTACTATAACGGAATTGAGATAAAAAAGTGTATCGAACAGAATATGCAGGTGCTTATCAAAAAATCCAAGGCTAATAATCAAACACAAGAAGACGGCTTTAGAAAAGATAGATTTGTGTATGACGCAGATAAGGACTGTTATATCTGTCCAGCTGGCAAAGAGTTATTTTTCTTTGAGAATACCTCGAAGAATGGCATTAAATATAAGCGGTATTCAAGTTCAGAATGTCTCAATTGCAGTATGAAGAAAAAATGCACAACATCTAAGACAAAGAGAACAGTTCAACGATGGGAACACGAGCATCTATTGGAACTTGTAGAGAAGTTTACCGTTGAGAACATCGAAACATACAGGTTAAGAAGGTGCATAGTAGAACATCCATTTGGTACGATTAAAAGAACCTTGGGATACTCCTATTTTCTCCGAAAACATCTGGAAAACGTCAACGCCGAATCAGCATCCATGTTTATCGCTTACAATTTGAAGCGATTATTAAGCATGTTCTCTGTAAATGAATTATGTGAGAGATTAAAAGCAACAAGCTGATAACTACTGAAATTCAACAAACTACATATGCTTTTTTTAAGAGGTTGATGGAAGCTTGCGCTTTCAATCAACCTCTTAAATATTAAACATCAATTCCGTAAACTTTTCGAAGTATTTGTTGGACAGTCTG
>NZ_JBINJW010000006.1:0-133206 GCF_043951855.1 Proteiniclasticum sp. C24MP | reverse complement strand
CCGGAACACTATCCCAAAGGGGGAGTGCATCATTTCATTTCTTTTTTTACAAATCATTTTTGATAGGAATAAAGATTGTAAATCGGGTGCCTTTTCCCACCTCTGATTCCACTTCGATTGTGCCATCCATGGATAGAACAATATGCTTGACAATCGCAAGTCCAAGACCTGTCCCACCCATGGCACGATCTCTTGCTTTATCAACCCTGTAAAAACGTTCAAATATCCTACTGACATGTTTTTCAGGAATTCCCACACCGGTGTCTTCGATCACCAGCTTTAAGCTGTTCCCCTGCTTATCTAGCAGGATTCTGACTTCTCCAGATTCTTTTGTGTATTTGATCGCATTATCTACAAGATTCAGAATCAGCTGTTTATAATTATCCCGATCTCCATAAAGCATAATGGGCTCTGTCTGAGTAAGTTTCAGCGTGATGTTTTTCGCTTCTGCTTTGGGTAACAGAAGATGATAGACCGTTTCTGTTTCTTTTGCCACATCAATCTCTTCGTGTTTGATGGTTTTCGTCTGTTCGATGGTGGACAAGGTAAGAATATCATTAATAAGCCTGGTCAGACGCTCGCTTTCATCATTGATGATATCCAGGAATTTATTACGTGTCTCATCGTCTTTCACGAACTTCAGTGTTTCAGAAAAACCCTTTATCGAGGTCAATGGAGTCTTCAGCTCATGCGAGACATTCGCGACAAACTGACTTCTCATCTTTTCCAGCTTTTTCAAGTCCGTAATATCTTCCAGCACAACAACTGTACCAACCCTCAGCACACGATCTCCGTATATTTCAGCAGATTTGATCCGGATGTCTTTTCTGATCGGTTTTTCAATGCGGACTTCCACTGCATCTTTTTCTGTTTCGAGCATGAAAATCAGATCTCTCAGTTCTTTGATATCATAAATGTTTTTACCGATGACATCACCGTATATTCCGAAGAGTTCCTTGCAGAACGGGTTGATCATGATGATCTGATCCTGATTATCATATGCAAACACACCTGAATTCATACTCTTTAGTATTGCTTCCAATCGGTTCTGCTTATCCTGATTTTCTAGAAATGTACTTTCAAGTCGCGCTGCCATATTGTTGAAGTTTATGCCAAGCTTACCCAATTCAGCGTCTCTTCTGACACTGACTCTTCTTGTATATTCACCATTTGCTATCCGCTCTGTGGCAAAGGTCATTTCGTTGATTGGTTCAACCAGATAATTCGAAATTCTCTGAGCAAGGAAATAAGCCAGTCCGATTACCAGCACAAATGCCACTGCCATATACTTGGTGAACTGGTTTCCCAAATCCAGAGATCCGGATTCCATGGAGCTTCGAATATATCTGCCATCCGGAAGAAGATTTGCAAAATAAACCATCTGAATCCCTAAGGATTCCGAAACCCTTACATCGGAGCCTGTTCCATAAGAAAAAGCATCCACGATCTCTTTTCTGAGCAGATGGTTTTCAAAAGTTTCTTTTCCAGATGAATCAAAAATCACATTCCCTCTTTCATCAATCAGCGTCATCCGAAAGGACTTGTTCGCACTTCTCAATAAAATGATCGGATCGATGTCCGTAGCCTCCATATAATTCATCAGGACTTCATTGTTCGTCTCGAGTTTATCGGACACGAGTTCCAGTTTCTGCAGGTTGGAAATGATGAGAAAGGCGGAGGTCAGAAAGAACATCGCCACTATAATACTCGCCAGAAAAGTCGTTATGATCCTTCTGCTCATAATTCCAGATCATTGAACCGGTAACCGATTCCCCTCACGGTTTCAATGTACACAGGGTTTTTATCATCATCTTCCAGTTTCTGCCTCAAGTGCCTTATGTGGACATCCACCGTTCTTGTCTCACCGACATATTCGTAGCCCCAGATTTTATCTAATAGAAGGTCTCTCTTCAGAACCTTTCCTCTGTTTTTGATCAGTATATCAAGGAGTTCATACTCCTTTAAAGTCAGATCGACCTTCACATTGCTTTTTGTGACCAGATGCTTGTCGTAATCGATTGTGACATCAGAAAATGTGAATATCGAAGATTCTTCCAGTTCTGTGCCTGTTCTTCTGAGAACGGCTTTAATACGAGCAAGAAGTTCTCTCACAGAGAACGGCTTAGTGATATAATCATCTGCACCCAGCTCCAGACCCAGAATTTTATCAATCTCCTCTGATTTTGCTGTGAGCATGATAATGGGAATATGCTTCGTCGCATCATCTTTTCTCAGTTTTCTGCATACTTCCAGACCATCCATCATCGGAAGCATCACATCAAGTAAAATCAGTGTGGGTTTTTCTGTTTTTGCGGATTTTATTCCATCTGTTCCATTATATGCTTCTATCGCATCATATCCTGCACTTTCCAGGTTATAGCGAATGAGTTCAACAATATGTTCTTCGTCATCAATAATCAGCACTTTATCTTTAGCCATAAAGCCATTCACTCCCTTTCTATTCTCTTTAATTTAACCATAAAGACAAATTCATTACAATTGAATAACACCCAATTTACCTAGAATTAACGCGAATCGCGATTTCTCTCGCTGTAAGCTGTTTCCCATAAATTACCGCATACAACAAAAAGTGCCACATATCATCATTTCTGATTCTATATCGCACATCAATGTTATTGTATTATAGTTTATTGTTTTTCTTTTTCGACTCGTTCACTTTTTCATTTCCCATCAGATTCTTGATTTCAGTCAGGAACGTATTGATGTCTTTGAACTGTCTGTACACTGAAGCAAATCTGACATAAGCTACCTCGTCCACTTCCTTCAAACGGTCCATAACCATTTCTCCAATTTCTTCGGAGGATATTTCCGAGATCATGCTATTGGAGATGGTTCTTTCGATGTCTGAAGCGATTTCTTCAATCTGAAATCTTGAAACCGGACGTTTCTGGCATGCTCTAATAAGCCCTACGATAATTTTATTCTTATCGAAGTTCTCTCTGCTGTCATCTTTCTTCACAACCAAAATCGGGATATCTTCCACTTTCTCAAATGTTGTATATCTCTTACCACAGGAGAGACATTCTCGCCTTCTCCTTATTGCAGAATTATCTTCAATTGCCCTTGAATCGATGACCTTACTCTCAGGAAAAGTGCAAAACGGGCATTTCATGGGCTACACCTCAATTACTTATTGTATCTGTTTCTCAGGAAAGCTGGAATCTCCAGCTGATCTTCAGCAGTCTCCAGATCCTTGCTCTCGCCTTCTGCTTCCAGTTTAACTTCTTCTTTCACTTCAGGCTTCTTCTCTTCTTCTCTGGTGTATACTTTAACCTCATCAAAGCCTGTGGCGATAACAGTAATCTTGATCTCATCTTTCAGCTTAGGATCAATGACAGCACCGAAGATGATGTTCGCATCCTGGTCAGCTGCATCTTTTACAACTTCTGCCGCTTCATTGATTTCAAGAAGAGACAGGTCATCTCCACCCGTTACATTCAGGAGAATGCCAGTGGCTCCGTCAATCTTAGTTTCAAGCAGTGGTGAAGAAATCGCCTGTTTGACCGCATCAACCGCTTTATTCTCACCTTTACCATAACCAACACCCATATGTGCCAGTCCTTTATTCAGCATAATTGTTCTGACATCATTAAAGTCAAGATTAACAAGACCGTTTTCTGTAATCAGGTCCGTAATCCCCTGGACACCTTGTCTTAAAACATCATCCGCTTTGTTGAAAGCTTCTTTGAATGTTGTTCTCTTGTCCACGATCATAAGCAGTCTTTCATTTGGAATCGTAACCAATGAGTCCACTTTTTCCTTGAGCTTCTGAATACCTACATCAGCATTCTTCATTCTGGTCTTACCTTCGAAGTTAAACGGCTTTGTAACCACTCCAACAGTGAGAATCCCCATGGATCTGGCGATATCAGCAACTACCGGTGTAGCACCTGTCCCTGTTCCACCACCCATTCCAGCAGTAATAAAGACCATATCAGCACCCTTCAGCGCTGCCATGATTTCTTCTTTTGACTCTTCCGCCGCTTTCTCTCCGATTTCCGGATTCGCACCTGCTCCTAGTCCTTTAGTGAGTTTTTCTCCGATCTGAATCTTATGCGTAGCATTGGACTGTAGAAGTGCCTGTTTATCTGTATTGATCGAGATAAAGTCTACATCCCCTAACCCTTCTGTTATCATTCTATTGACAGCGTTGTTTCCTCCGCCGCCGCAACCTACTACCTTTATTTCTGCTGGGCCCTGAATCTGAAAATCAAAATCTAACACGATTTAATTCCCCCTTATTTATTAATAATCTTATTTTTAAAATTTATGAACCATTCACGGATTTTATCGAAAAAGTTCTCTTCTTCCAGATAATCGTCATCTGAATCATATCCGCCCTCAGTATCCGTTTCCTTCTGTGTCTTGAACTGATTCTGATATTTCCTGAAAAAATCTTCGTCGCTCATGGCTTCCTTACTTCTCTCATCAACACTTTCATTATCCGACCTGACCATTTCATCTATGGCCCCTTTGCAATGAATCGCAGTCAACAAATGATAGGCTAATCCACCAGATTGGATGTTAAACACACTATCATCCCTTATTATATCAGATGTAACAAAATTTGTGGACTTATTCATCGTAGATTTATATAATTTATTGATATTGGTGAATCCGCATAAACCACCACCATAAATCACGACTTTTTTTATCCCTTCGTCCGCCGCATATTTTTCACAGAAACGCTCAACGAATGACATAATTTCCTCAACTCTGGCTTTGATGATTTCTTCAATGAGATTGTATTTTTCATCATCTAACGTCAGCTGATCTTTCGCATATCCTTTTTTCACTTCTTCCGCTTCAAGAAGTGATGTCTTCATGACTATGGCGATATCTCTGGTTATGCTCTTTCCACCCAGATTAATCACATCAGAGTCCACCAGTCGATTGTCCTTGAAAAGAGTGGCTCTGGTCATGTTCGCACCGGTATCAACTAATATGGCGCCATTCTGAAGATCTCTTCTGGAAAGAAGCAGGCTTGATGCCGCAACGCTTCCAAGTCCAGTTCCTGCCACTTTCAGCTTGGCATTGGCCATGGCATCATAAATGGATTCAACATATTCCTTTTTCGCAGTGACCAGCTGCGCTCTTATATCCAGATGTCTTCCTTTTACTCCTAATGGATCCTTATATGCTGTGTCATCCACATAGTATTTATTTACAATAACATCCACAATCTCTTCATCCGGTTCCAGCGAAATGAGCTGAGCCCCATCAAGAGCCTTATCTATCTCATACTGGGTAACCTCATCGCTTATAACCGATGCGTGACCTTGTGTGTCTATCAGTTTGACATATTCCGGCTGAATGCATACAAATGCGGTAGAAATATTTCTTGAAATTTTGACTTCAAGTTTATTTATCACTTTTTTGATTGCGCTGCTCAAAGCTTTGATATCTGTAATGCCGTTCTTATCCGTTCCCTGTGATTCAACAACGGATCCATACATAAGGGTATTATCCTGCAACGAAGATGCAGATGCTTTTATATACTGAGTACCGATATCAAGCCCTATTATAAAGTTGTCCGTTTGCACTGTAGCATACCTCCCTAAAAAATATATAATTCAATTATACATTCTATTCTTCAATAATTAAAACAAAATTCAATAATTAATAATTTATTTCACATAATTCATTCAATTCTGTAACTTTTGCGCGATTTCTTCAAGCCAGAGGACTTTCAGTGGATGCGCTTGATACTTCAGCCACAATGTTCACAGATATGAAAGCCTGAGGATCCACTTTACGAATGTAGAGCTTCAGCTTGATGAAGTCTCTTCTGGTCAGTATGGTCAGAATAATTTCTGTATCCTTTCCCGTAAAGCCACCTCTTCCATTCAGAAGTGTAGCCCCTCTTTTCATGTCGTTGATCAGATACTTCATGATGAGGTTTCTTTTCTCACTTATGATCATGACTTCTCTGCGGTAGGTGATTCCATCAATGACTTTATTGATGATCTCACCGGTGAGATATACGGAAAGAAGCTGGTACAGACCAATTTCAATTCCGAATACGACCATGGAAAAGAGAGTCACCAGAATATCGGTGGCTACAATACAATTCACCTGATCCAGATACGTGAACTTAGATATGATTTTCCCAATGAGACTGGTACCACCAATGGATGCATTTCTGTTGAGAATGATTCCTACGCCCATTCCCATAAGAGCACTTCCGAAAATTGTGGCAAGCATCAGATTGTCAGTAAGTGGTCCGAAATAAAGATATCTTTCCATTATGAATACCACAAAAGAAAGGCCTAGAGAGGAGAACAGTGTTTTTGCTCCAAAACTTGTGCCTATGAGCATGAATGCAGTTATGAAAAGCATCCCGTTAATAAGAATCATGAGAAGTCCGCTGTTTATACCTGTTAGATGATTGATCACAAGAGCTATGCCTTGTGCCCCTCCCGCAGCAAGCCTGTTGGGAGTGAAAATATAAACGATGGAAGCTGCTGTAAGAATGATTCCAAAGAAAATCAGAGTATAATCCTTCAGTTGCGTCTTTTTCAGTGATTGTGTTTCATTTTTCAAATCTAACCCCATTCTAGAGACATTATCATCTCAACTATACCTATTCTTTTTCTAATATAACGCTTTTCTGTAAACATTTCCATAGGTACCGTGATTATATTTCTTTCATTATAAATAATATGCTGCCTGGCAAAAACCCCGAATGCATATGCATTCGGGGTTACCTCTTTATGAAACTTTTCTTTCTTCCCTGTTTTCGATATATTCATCGAAACTGCAGAGTTTATCAAAGAAGCTCTCTGGAGTGACTTCAATGACACGGTTGGCTACTGTCTGGCTGAACTGATGGTCATGACTTGAAAAGAGCAGCACTCCTTTGAAATCGATGAGCCCGTTATTGACAGCAGTAATGGACTCCAGGTCCAGATGATTCGTTGGCTGATCGACAATCAGAAGATTTGCTGTTGAAAGCATCAGCTTTGAAAGCATACATCTCACTCTTTCTCCACCAGAAAGCACATTGGCTTCTTTCAGAGCCTCTTCTCCTGAAAACAGCATTCTGCCCAGGAATCCTCGCAAATAACTTTCGCTTTTCTCTTCAGAGTACTGTCTCATCCAGTCCACAAGGTTGAGACTGATATCGTTGAAGTACTTACCATTGTCCCTAGGAAAATATCCTTTGGTGATGGTCACTCCATATCTGTAGGAACCGCTGTCTGGTTCCATTTCCCCTGCCAGGATCTTGAAGAGTGTACTTACTGAAATATCATTTCCAGCAAATGCGATTTTATCTTCTCTGCCGACAATGAAAGATACATTGTCCAGCACTTTTACTCCATCTATGGATTTTGTAAGGTTTTCCACGATGAGGATATCATTCCCTGGTTCTCTTTCAGGTTTGAATCCTACGAAGGGATATCTTCTGTTTGATACTGCTATATCATCCAAAGTAATCTTATCCAGCAGCTTCTTCCTTGAAGTAGCCTGCTTCGATTTTGACGCATTTGCGGAGAATCTGGTGATGAAGCTCTGAAGATCTCTGATCTTCTCTTCCTTCTTCTTGTTTGAATCCTTCATGAGCTGAGCCATAAGCTGACTTGACTCATACCAGAAATCGTAATTCCCCATGTAGATCTTGATCTTGCCGTAATCCACATCACAGATATGTGTACAGATCATATTAAGAAAATGTCTGTCATGAGATACTACAATGACAGTGCCTTCAAAATCCGCAAGATAGTTTTCAAGCCATGTGATGGATGGCAGATCCAGATCATTTGTAGGCTCATCCAGAATCAGTACGTCGGGCTTGCCAAACAATGCCTGAGCAAGCAGCACCTTGATTTTCTCAGCACTTTCCAGTTCGCTCAGAATTCTGTCGTGCTTGTCGGTATCCACACCAAGGCCTAATAGAAGAGATGCCGCTTCGGCTTCCGCTTCCCACCCGTTCAGCTCAGCAAACTCGCCTTCCAGTATAGATGCTCTTATTCCATCTTCATCGGAAAAATCCTCTTTGCTGTATATTTCATCTTTTTCCTTCATAATCTGGTACAACCTGTCATTACCCTTGATGACTGTATCTATGACCTTCTCCTGGTCAAACTGGAAATGGTCCTGCTTCAGCACAGACATTCTCATGTCTTTACCTAATGACACATCTCCTGTGTTCGGTTCAATTTCACCGGACAGTATTTTCAGAAAGGTTGATTTACCAGCACCGTTGGCGCCAATTACACCATAGCAGTTGCCTGATGTGAATTTGATATTCACATCGTCGAACAGTTTTCTTCCACCATATCTCAGACTTACATTGTTTACATTTAGCATTGAATTTATTCACTCCATATTACTTTATTTTCATCATTGCATTCATCCATGAATTTTCTTTCACACAAATTATGATTATACCATGAAACTCAGCATAAATACATCTTCTTTACAATCTTTTTAAACTTCGCGCAACTTCTTTCCAGCTTGCGATTATTCAGCAGTCCAAACAGCGCAAATCAGATGAAAACTCTGTTCTGTCCATCAGATTCTTAATAAGAATCACGAAAAGTTTGCATTTGATAAATATTTGTTAAAATATTGACATATTTTACTCTTATTGCTACAACTGAATTAAGAAATTTTCTGAATTTTCAACGGAGGTGAAATAATGGAAAAAGAAATCAATCTGGTTGAACCTGTAAATCTTTCTGAAGATAAGCTTGCACTGCTGGAGACGTATATCAAAAGTCTGGAGGATCAGGAAGGTATGCTGATTCATATTCTCCATCGGGCTCAGCACATCTTTGGGTATCTTCCCCCTGAACTGCAGCTGTATATCGCACGTTCCATTGGTATTCCGGCTTCCAAAGTCTACGGCGTAGTCAGTTTCTATTCCTACTTCACTCAGACGAAGCGTGGTCAGCACACAGTAAGCGTCTGCATGGGTACCGCCTGTTTTGTAAAGGGAGCTGACCAGATCAAAGAAGCGTTGAAGAAGGAACTGAAGGTAGGTATGGATGAGACCACTGCTGATGAACTGTTCACCCTGAAGGAAATACGCTGCATCGGAGCATGCGGGCTTGCGCCTGCAGTCATGGTCGATGATAAAGTCTATGGTCATATGAATGAAGATAATATTAAAACTGTCATAAGCAGTTACAAAGGTGTGTGATTTCTATGATAAAGGATCGGAATGAGCTTCATGAAATCAAAGAAATGCAGAAGGAAATGAGACTGCTTCGCCAGATCGGCGGAGGTAAATCACAGCGCATTGAACTTCTGGTAGGTCTTGCCACATGCGGAATTGCCGCAGGCGGTAATGATATATACGAAGAACTGGAAACCATGATCAGCGACATGAATCTGCATCATGTCGATCTGGTGAAAGTCGGCTGCATCGGTTCCTGCTACTGTGAACCTACTGTACAAGTCAATGTACCTGGACATGTTCCTGTATACTACGGATATGTCGACAGGGAAACCGCTGCAAGAATTCTTGACGAACATATTCTCCACGGAAAAATACTGGAAGATAAAGTGGTTCCCATGTCGTTCAACAGAACAGACCCTTCCGGTGCGAAGAAAAAACAGTTTCGAATCGCCCTCAAAAACTGCGGTAATATCGATCCGGAGAAAATAACAGAGTACATCGCCTTCGACGGCTATGAAGCCCTGGCGAAAGTTCTCACTGAAATGACACCTCTGGATGTAATCCGCATCCTCAAAGACAGTGGTCTTCGAGGCCGAGGTGGTGGCGGTTTTCCAACTGGACTGAAATGGCAGGCTACAAACCATCAGAAAAGCGTTCAGAAATATATGATCTGTAATGCGGATGAAGGAGATCCGGGTGCTTACATGGACCGTTCCCTGCTTGAAGGTGATCCTCATAGCGTTCTTGAAGGATTAATCATCGGTGGATACGCCACTGGTGCGAATCAGGGCATCATCTATATCAGAGCTGAATATCCTCTTGCCATCGCTCGTCTGAATACCGCCATAAGTCAGGCAAGAGAATACGGCTTCTTAGGTAGGAACATCTTTGACAGTGGTTTTGATTTCGAACTTGAAATCAGACTTGGTGCAGGGGCATTTGTTTGTGGCGAAGAAACCGCGCTGATACACTCTGTAGAAGGAAAAAGAGGGGAACCTACAAAGAAACCTCCCTACCCTTCTGAAGAAGGATATCTCAAAAAACCTACCACAGTGAACAATGTCGAAACACTGGCCAATGTCCCTGAAATCATCAATAAAGGAGCTGAATGGTTCTCCAGTATCGGGTCTAAGAATTCCAAGGGCACAAAAGTATTTGCACTGGTCGGAAAAGTCAACAACGTCGGGCTTGTGGAAGTGCCTATGGGCACTACACTCAGAGAAATCATCTATGAGATCGGTGGCGGCATAACAGACAACAAAGCCTTTAAAGCGGTTCAGACCGGCGGTCCTTCAGGTGGCGTGATTTCTTCCGAGTATCTGGATACCCCTATAGAATATGAAACGCTTCGCGCCCTTGGAACCATGATGGGTTCCGGAGGAATGATCGTCATGGATGAAGACAACTGTATGGTTGATATCGCAAGGTTCTACCTTCAATTCACCATGGACGAATCCTGTGGTAAATGCACCCCTTGCCGTATCGGAACAAAGCGGCTATACGAACTGCTCGACAGCATTACAAAAGGCAAGGCCGCTCCCAATGTTCTTGAGCAGCTGGATATGCTTGGCAACAATATCAGAAACTCCGCTCTTTGCGGATTAGGTCAGACCGCGCCCAATCCTGTTCTCAGTACGATGAAATATTTCTCTGAAGAATACAGGATGCATGTGGAAGAGAAAACGTGCCCTACTGGTGTCTGTAAAGGTCTCTTCAGATACAGCGTGATTCCAGAAAAGTGTGTCGGATGTACCGCCTGCAGACGTGTATGTCCTGTAGGATGCATTTCAGGACATCCGAAGCAGGTTCACTTTATCGACCTGAATCTGTGTATTTCCTGCGGCGCGTGTTTTGATACGTGTAAATTCGACGCAATTAAAAAGGCATAGGTGAAGAATATGGAAAATAAATCTGAAATGGTCAATATCCGAATCAACGGAACAGATCTCAACGTACCTAAAGGAACCACAATCCATGATGCGGCAAAACTTGTGAATGCTGACATCCCTACTTTGTGTCATCTTAATCTTGAAGGCTTCGGCATGATCAACAGAACCGCGTCCTGTCGTGTCTGTATGGTGGAGGTGGTAGGCAGGCAGGCTTTGTCGCCTTCCTGTTCAGAATTCGTGACAGAAGGAATGGAAATCATCACAGACTCACTGAAGGCTGTATCTGCGCGTAGACTGAACCTGGAGCTTCTTCTGTCAAATCATCCCATGGAATGCCTCACCTGCAGAAAAAACCTTCAGTGCGATCTGCAGGCACTGGCAAAGAAACTGGGTATATACGATATCCAGTTCGTCGGTGAAAAGATGAGCAGACCACTAGATAAAAGCTCTGCTGCTCTGGTGAAGAACCCGGATAAATGCATCATGTGCAGACGGTGTGAAACCATGTGCAATGAAGTTCAGACCTGTGGTATCCTATCCGCAAATTCAAGAGGATTCGATGCATTCGTAGGACCGGCATTCAATCTTAATATGGCAGACACCTCCTGCACATTCTGTGGTCAGTGTGTCGCCGTATGCCCTACAGGTGCTTTGTCTGAAATCAATAATATGCATAAGGTATGGGCAGCTCTGCTGAAGCATGAGAAACATGTGGTAGTTCAGGTTGCGCCGGCAGTCCGTGTTGCAATCGGAGAAATGTTTGATATGGAACCTGGATCGATTTCTACAGGTCAGCTGGCTACCGCTTTCAGAAGGATGGGCTTCAATGGAGTATTCGATACAGATTGGGCCGCTGACCTCACCATCATTGAAGAGGCATCTGAGCTCATCCATAGAATCGAACACGGCGGAAAGCTTCCGATTCTGACAAGCTGCTGTCCTGCATGGGTACGCTTTTTCGAATATCAGTTTCCGGATCTTCTTGATATTCCATCAACATGCAAATCACCGCAGATCATGATGGGAACCATCATCAAAACCTACTATGCCGAAAAAATGAATATCGCTCCGGAAGACATTCTCGTAGTCTCTGTGATGCCATGCATTGCAAAAAAAGCGGAAGTGCAGAGAGAAGAACTGAAAATTGGAGAACTGAAGGATGTGGATTGGGTCATTACAACAAGAGAACTTGGCTATATGCTGAAAGAAGCGGGCATTGATTTCAGGACCTTGCCCGAAGGAGAATTTGATCAGATCCTAGGCGAAAGCACTGGTGCTTCTATTATTTTCGGTTCCACAGGAGGTGTAATCGAAGCCGCTGTTCGAACTGCATATGAATGGATCACCCACGAGGAACTGAAAGATGTGAACTTCACTCAATTAAGAGGTCTTGAAGGAATCCGTTCAGCCAGTGTGAATATCAAAGATATGGAGCTGAAAATCGGTATCGCGCATGGTTTAGGAAATGCCCGTAAAATGCTGGAAGGTATCCAGCGTGGTGAACTGGATTTTCATGCCATTGAAATCATGGCTTGTCCTGGAGGATGTATCGGTGGAGGCGGCCAGCCCTACCATCATGGTGATTTCAGTATCATCAAAAAGCGTCAGGAAGCCATCTATCGTGAAGACGCGGGGAAACCGAAACGAAAATCTCATGAAAATGAGATGGTGATGAAACTGTACCGTGAATATCTTGGAGAACCTTATGGTGAAAAAGCCCATGAGCTTCTTCACACTTCCTATACGGCAAAGAAAATGATCTGATCTCTTTTATAAGGGTGCTTCAGATACTGGAGCACCTTTTGCTTTTTCTCCTGAAAGTCGGTGTACCGATAGACTCTCCATATATTCCTACTCTTGCTGACTTAGTTTAATGATCCATGAATAAGCAAGATGGAATGAATCACACCATTTAGGTTGTGTGCAATTAATTCCCGCGAACTATTGAGATATCTGTCACAATGAGTTATTATATTAATGAAGATTCTTTATTGATTGATATTGCATTCAATTATCATGTAAAGGTAAATGAAAACTAGGAGGCTTTTAAATTGTATAATGTAAGAGAAATATCCCCACAGATTTATTGGATCGGTGGAAATGACAGAAGACTGGAACAGTTTGAAAATCTCTTCCCGCTGACCAACGGAGTATCGTATAACTCCTGGCTGATTCTGGATGAAAAAACTGCGATCATTGACACAGTAGATGACGCTGTAACTGACCAGTATCTGGAAAACATCGAACATCTCATGCAGGGGAGAGAACTTGATTATCTTATCATCAACCATATGGAACCGGATCACTGCGGTAACATCGAAAATCTTGTGAGAAGATATCCTGATGTGAAAGTGGTTGGAAACAAGAAGTCCTTCCAGCTGTTTGATCAGTTCTATAATATGGACATAACCGAAAACCAGATGCTTGTAGGTGAGGGAGATGAAATCAGTCTAGGGAACCATAATCTGAAAATCATCACTGCACCTATGGTCCATTGGCCAGAAGTCATGATGAATTATGAGACCACAAAAGGCATTCTGTTTGCTGCAGATGCATTCGGCACCTTCGGCGCACTCACAGGAAACCTCTTCGATGATGAGGTAGACTACAAGAACCTGTACCTTGATGAATCAAGAAGATACTACGCAAATATTGTAGGTAAGTTCGGTGCTCAGGTTCAGTCCGTATTCCGAAAGATCAGTTCTTTCAAAATCAACATGATCTGTTCTCTGCACGGTCCTATTTTCAGATCTGATCTGAATCTGATTCTGGATCTCTATGACAAATGGTCTAAATATGAACCGGAAAAAGAAGGCGTGGTCATCTTCTACGGTTCCATGTACGGAAATACAGCCAACACCGCAGATGCCTTGGCGAATAAACTCGGACAGCGTGGTGTCAAGGACATCCGAGTATATGATGTTTCAAAGACCCATCCTTCCTATATCATAAGTGATGTATGGAAATACAGTCATCTTGTTGCAGCAGCCCCTACTTATAATATGGGACTGTATTATCCCATGGATAATCTTCTGCATGAAATGGCCGCATTAGGGGTGAGGAACCGTAAGGTTGCCATCATCGGTAATCACAGCTGGGCCAGCGCAGCACAGAAAATCATGACAGAAAGATTCAGCAGCATGAAGAATATGGAAATCATCGGAGAAAACTTCGACATCAAGTCAAGACTCAAAGATGAGGAAGAGCAGAAACTGGATGATTTGGCGGATGTCATAGCGGCATCAGTACTGGAAAAAACGGAAGAATAATAAAAGATAATAGTAAAAAAGGGATGAAATCTTGTCATGAAAGATTTCATCCCTTCTATTTTGTTTTGAACCTTTTCATGCCCTGTTTTTCACCTAAGAGAATCAGATTGTCGATCTGGCTGAATCTTCCTTCCCTTATCGTGTTTTCCATGGATGGAATATTTAGCATCAGTTCATAGTCCAGCTGCGCTTCCATCTCACCATAGGTCAGTTTCTGAGAAAGAATGAAGTTGAGATTTGCAGAAAGCTGATAGCGAATAAACTCCTTCTCCGGCTCACTGAACATGGACAGCATCCTCGTGAGGGTCCGCGCGGCTCCAATAGAGTGTATTGTGCCTATGATGCCATGACCTGCCTCAGCAGCGCTTATGGCCGCTTTAAGTGCACTGACCGTTCTGATTTCACCGATTACGATGTAATCCGGGCTTTGACGAAGCGCATCCTGTATCCCGATTTCAAATCCCGGGAAATCCGTTCCCATTTCTCTTTGGGTGATTTCACCTTTCATTCGAGTATATTTATATTCCACCGGGTCTTCCAGTGTTATGATGTGGACCTTCTCACTTCTCAGAATGTTCTGGGTGATTGCCGCTAATGTGGTGGACTTTCCGGCACCGGTTTTTCCTACAATCAGGGATAATCCTTTTCTCCCTGTAACGCGATCTGCAAGATTTTCAGGAAGTCCCAGTGCGCTCAGGGATCTTATTTCATCACTGATCACTCGCATTGCTGCGCAGCGTTTCCCCATGGACGAGAAACAGTTGACCCGATAACGGCCATGATATTCAAAAGATGCATCCATACCAGAAACACCACCCAGATATTCCTGAACATATCCGGCGGGTCTCAGAAATGAAGTGAATTTCTCCAGCTCGTCACTGCTGACAATCTGATCACTTTCGGTGAGCTTCCCTAGTATTCTGTAAATCACCTTCTGATCTTCCTTTAAAACCACATCTGAAGCGCCTAGCAGACGCGCTTCATCTAAAACAGATTCAATGCGTCTATCCATAATTCCTGACTTTTCACAGCCTGATTGAAAAGCATGTTTTCTCCATTAATCACCTGAAGTCCTGCACTTGTCCCGAATCTGAGAAAAGCGGAATGCATCGGCTCGTAGTTAAGATCATAAAGAATCGTATCAGAACTGTAGTTTCTGATCTCAATGGGCATTTCATCATAATTCACGCTTCCCAGCTTCGTGCAGTTGATGACCAGATGATAGCCTGAGATATCCGTCACCTGATCTAAGGGACTGATGGTAATGGCTTCAGGAAATTCTTTTCTTCTTGTTTCTGATCGGAACGCCATGTGTATATTCGCATTCATCTTTTTAAGACCAGTGTAAACGGCCTTCGCTGCTCCACCACTTCCAAGAATCAGGACGTCCTTACCCCGTACATCTACTCTATTGTCCCTGAGTGATTGCATAAATCCATAGGAATCGGTATTGTATCCGATTCTCCATCCGTTTTTGATCACAACGGTATTCACCGCTCCGCATTCAAGCGCACTTGCATCTAGTTCATGAATATATCCGATGATTTCTTCTTTATACGGAATGGTCACATTAAACCCGATGATCTGATTCACAGCCAGGGAATCAATAAACTCTCTGATTTTTTCTCGTGGCAAGTCAAACAACTCATAACTGATATCCATTCTTTTACCGGTGTATAATCTTTCATGAATTTCCGGTGATTTGGAGTAACCGATCCTCCTGCCTAGAAGTCCTGTTTTTCTCATTCTATCATCTCCTCTCTATAGACTATTATGCATCATGAACCTTATATTAAACAAAGGGAGCTACGCCCCCTTCTTTTTATGAACCTATTATCATTTTAGTATCTTGCTGACATCTGGTCTTGGCATTTCATCAACCGGTCCTTCAGTCAGGTGCTGCTTGATTGTCGATACGAGAATATCGATGGCTACTCGATTCTTCCCACCTTCCGGAATGATGAGATCCGCATATCGCTTTGTCGGTTCAATGAACTGCAGATGCATCGGTCTTACGACGCCTAAATACTGATCGATCACCGATTCCAGTGTCCTGCCACGGTCTCTGATGTCGCGAGTGAGCCTTCTCAGAATTCTTATATCCGCATCCGTGTCCACATAGATTTTAATATCAAAGAGATTACGCAATCTTTCATCTTCCAGGATAAGAATACCTTCCACGATGATGATATCCTTAGGCTCCTCCCTCACGGTTTCCTTCTTCCTGTTGTGAATCGTGAAATCATAGATGGGCATTTCAATAGCCTGACCCTTCAGCATCGTTTCCAGATGACTGATCAGAAGCGGTGTATCAAAAGCATGCGGATGGTCATAATTCGTTTTTGTTCTTTCCTCGAAGGTCATATTGCTCTGATCCTTGTAGTAGGAATCCTGCATGATGATGCTGATACTTTCTTTTTTGAAATTGCGGTAGATGGATTTTGCTACTGTACTCTTTCCTGATCCTGTCCCACCTGTGATTCCGATAAGTATGGGCTTTTTCATAATTAATCTTCCTTTTCTTTAATCAGTATATCATTCGGATAGAGCTTTACAGGCGAATATGCAGTGAAATCCATTGCCGCCTTATTGGCCACTTCGATTTCGTTGCCCTCTTCGTCCCTGAACTCTGTCATTACTGCTTCTATTATATCATCACTTGGTCTCATTATCTTGATTTTCTCACCAGGATAGATCCGGTTTTTCTGACCGATGAGATATCTTCCTTCTCCCAGGTCTTCTTTTACAATGGCAATGAGTTCATGCGTACGCACATAGGAACTGGTCCCATGGATCTCAGAGTTCCCTCTTCCATAGTAAAAACCGGTATAGTATTCTCTATGGCTAACCATATTAAGGATATCCATCCATTTTTCATCATAGACAAAGTTCTCAGGGTCTTCGAAATAAGTGTCAATGGCCTGCCTGTATGCTTTGATGATGGCAGCCACATAAAACTCCGATTTCATTCTTCCTTCAATCTTAAGAGACTGAAGCCCTGATGCAATCAGATCCGGAATATGTTCGATCATGCAGAGATCTTTCGAATTCATGATGTACGTTCCACGCTCATCTTCATTGATTTCCATGTATTCTCCAGGTCTTTTCTCTTCCACAAGGTAATATTTGTATCTGCAGGGCTGAGCGCATGCACCACGGTTGGCATCTCTTCCTGTCATGTAGTTTGACAGAAGACATCTCCCTGAATAAGCCATGCACATGGAGCCATGAACAAAGGCTTCCAGTTCCAGCTCTTCCGGTATGTTCTTTCTGATTTCCTTTATTTCCTTAAGTGAGAGTTCTCTTGCAAGAATCACTCTTGCAACACCCATCTTATGCCAGAATGTGGCCGATCTTGAATTCACATTATTGGCCTGTGTGGAAAGATGAATCTCCATCTGAGGCACCACTTCACTGGCAGTCATGATGACGCCAGGGTCAGATACGATGATGGCATCCACACCTATTTCCTGCAGAGTAAGAAGGTACTCATCAAGCCCCTTCATATCACTCTCATGAGGGAAGACATTGATGGTCACATAGACCTTCCTGCCTCGATCATGGGCATATTTCAGACCTTCTATCATTTCCTCATTGGTGAAATTGTCCGAGAAGGCTCTGAGATTGAGTCTTGCGCCTCCCATATACACAGCATCCGCACCATAGTCTATCGCTGTCTTCAGTTTATCAAGATTGCCCGCTGGGGCCAAAAGTTCCGGTTTATTCATTCTCTTCTTTCCTCCTGATCAGAAGCATTCCATCACTCACCGTGAGAAGGGACACCCTAAGGTCTTCTCTACTATGAACATAATCCAGAAACTTCTGAAGTTTTACTACATTTGTTCTGTGTTTCCTGGCTGCGGTTTCATGAACCACCAGGCCCTTGTAAAGTACATTATCACACAAGATGAACCCACCCGGATTCAGCTTAGGTAATGAAAGATCCAGATATTCCCTGTAATGAGATTTTCCGGCATCCATGAATATGAAATCGAAGGTCTCTTCAGTTTCGCTGAGAAAATCCTCGCATTCTGAAAGAACCACCCGAATGCGGTCTTTCATGCCATGTTTCTCGATGTTCTCCAGGGCCATCTCCCTCATTTTTTCCTCTCGCTCCACGGTTATGATCTCCGCTTCTGAATGAAGCGCCATGACAAGAGCCGAATACCCTATGGCCGTACCAAGTTCAAGTATCTTCAAAGGTCTGTGAAGAGACACCATGAAAGCCAGAAATCTGGCTGCATCTTTCATGACAATGGGCACGTAATTGAGTTTCGCGTATTCTTCCAGATCCAGAAGTTCAGAGATCCCTCCGAACTTCTCTATATAATCCGATACCTTCGGATATACAATTCCATCCATATAAACACCTACATAAAAAATTAACCCCTAGGGGTCCGTAAAATTCCTATCCTATTATAGCCGATTTGATAAGCTTTATCAAACACAGCAGTGACATAAAAAAGAAATAGAAAAGAAATCCGCCTTCCATCCCAAAGCAGATTTCCAATGCTCCTATTATCAGCTCATTATTCGTCACTCTTCCTCAAGGCCCTCAATCATCCAGTTTCCCTCGTATTCCCTGGTTTACCTTGAAAAAGTCCTTCCAGGGATCCTCCTTCTCTAGCCTCTCTTTCACGTTATGCAAAGTCACCTGAGCAGGAGCCAGTTCATCAAGCTCCTCCCAGAAAATCGGCATGGAAATAGGCGCTCCTTTTCTCGCTCTTAACGAATAGGGCGCAACTGAAGTCGCACTTCTTCCGTTTCGTACCCAGTCGATGAATATTTTTCCTTTTCTCTTCTCCTTTCTCATGTTGCTTGTATATTTCTCAGGCCATCGCTCTTCCATGGCCTGTGCGCAAAGCTTCGCAAAACTCCGTACTGCATCCCAGTCAGCGGAACCATTTACAGGCACTACAATATGATATCCTTTGCCTCCACTGGTTTTAAGAAATGAGGTAAGAGAAAGCTCATCCAGAATTTCTTTCATATCCCGCACCCCTTCTCGGACCCTTTCCATCTCCATCCCTTCTGCTGGGTCGAGATCAAAAACGATCATATCAGGGTATTCCAGCTGATCCACCTTACTTCCCCATATATGAAATTCCAGTGTACCCATCTGTACTGAAGACAAAAGTCCCTGTACACTACTGATGTAGACGTAATCTTCCTTGTCTCCGTCCTTTTCTTCAATTCTTATTTTTTCAAGACCTTTTCCAGTCTGTTCGAGATGCTTCTGATAAAAGCACTCCTTGATACCATCTGGACATCGCAGAAAACTCAACACACGCTCCGCTGTAAAAGGCATCATTCTTTCAGAAACAAGCTGATAATATTCAGCCACATCTTCCTTGGTTATTTGTTCTCCGGGATACATGTCTTTATCCGGGCTGGAGATCCTAATCCCTCTGATTGTAAAACTGGAGCGTGTTTTCTTTGCTTTTCCAGTCTTCTTTGCTTCACGCTCAGAAACTTTATCCTCAGGAACGATTTCATTCAGTTCGTCTACCAGGTCATCCGTTCCAACCGATTCTCTGATCACCTTTTCAGGATTCTTATCCTCCCTCAGCCCTTTGTAACTGGCCTGCCTGAGGAGATTTTCATCTGTCCACTCCTGAAATTTGACTTCAGCAATGAGTTTCGGCGTCAGCCAGAAAACTTCTTCCCCTTTTCTTTCTTCTGGGGCTTCTTTAAAAGGAGCCGTTTTTCTTGTGATGGAACTGAACTTCTTCTCTAACTCTTTACGCTCTTTCAGCGAAAATCCTGTTCCAGTCCTTCCGGCATAAATCAGTTCCCCTTTCTCATAAACCCCCAAAAGTAGTGAACTCACCCCTTTGCTTCTATTATCCGATGAAGTATAGCCGCCGATGACAAACTCCTGCCTTCTGTCACATTTGACTTTGATCCAGTCACCGTTTCTTGTTCCCGCATATCTCGAGCGCGCCTTTTTTCCGATGATGCCTTCCATCTGTGCATCGCAGGCGGCCTTTAAGATTTTTCTTCCATCACCGTTTGTATGCTCACTGTAATGAAGATGCGGATACCCTTCTCCTACTAGCTTCTTCAGTTCTTCTTTTCGCTTCATAAGTTCATATTCTCTATGGTCTTCTTCATCCAACGCAAGAAGATCAAAAAGGATATAAGTGATATTCTTTCCACCAGGATTCTTCAGATATCTCTGCAGTTTCTGGAAGTCGCTTCTTCCTCTTTTATCCAGCACCACAATTTCACCATCAAGAATCATGTTTCTTGTATCAGCCATCTTCTTCAGCGCATCCACAACCACAGGAAACTTCTTCGTATAATCCTTCCGGTTTCTTGATAGAAGTCTGACCTCTCCCGCTTCAATTTCTGCAGTGATTCGATAGCCATCATATTTCAGTTCATAGACCCAATCCTCATCTTCAGGGACCTCTTCTTCCAGCTTCGCCAGCTGTACTGTATATTCATGAAATGGCAGCTTCTTGTTCTCATTACTGTCTGGAGGCTTCTTGTCTTGTGCAATCTCTTCCATGGTTCTTCCTGTTCTAACACTGGTGGTAAAACCGCCAATCCCGTCCTCGTCCTGAACAAGCTCATCCTTTTCCTTGATAAGGAGCCAGTTGCGGTTCCCCTCTTCTTTCTTTGATTTCATTCTGACCAGTGCCCATCTGCCTTTCAGCCGTTCTCCTTGAAGAATCATTTTGATGGAACCTTCCTCCAGGTTTTTCTCCATTTCTTCCTGAGGTTCCCAGTACCCTTCATCAAAAAGCATCACTGTACCACCGCCATATTCCTTTTCGGGGATGGTTCCTTCAAAGTCCCTGTAGGACATGGGATGCGGTTCCACTTCCACTGCCAGCCTTTTATCCTTTGGATTATATGAAGGCCCTTTGGGTACAGCCCAGCTCAATAGAACACCCTCCCACTCGATTCGAAAATCATAATGGAGTCTGGATGCATCATGTTTCTGCACAACAAACCGCAGTTTTCCGCTGCTCTTCTCTTCTTTTCCTGAAGGTTCCTTCGTTTTTCTGAAGTCTCTTTTCTTGTTATAGGTTTCCAGCTTGTCTGCCATAATCACTTACTCGCTTTCTTTTTTCCTGTATCCTGTTCATCCGATTTCTTCTTTGTTTTTTTCCCTGAGTCCGTCTTTTTCGCCTCCACGGATTTTTTGAGAAGGTCCATGATATCCACTACCTTACCGCTTCCAGCATCCTCGTCTTTCTCCTCTGGAGGAAGTTCTTCCTTCCCCTTCTTTCTGGATTTCGCTTCTATTCTCTCCATAACCGCATCCTTGTATTCATCCTCATAGTCCTCCGGTTTCCACTCTGCAGTCATTCCCTCTATGAGGCTTTCTGCCAGCTCCATCTCCTTTGATGAAATCTTCACAGATTCTGGAATTTTAAGCTCCTCTGCAGAACGAAGCTCATCATGAAACCTTATAAGATTGAGTACCAGTATGTTTTCTGAACTGTATATCGCAGCGAGGTAAGCCTTGGTTCTGATGACTACTCTAGCAATTGCGATCTTCTCCGTTTTTTCCATGGCTTCTCTCAGAAGCACATAGGGTTTTTCCCCGCCTTTCGTCGGTGCAATGAAATATGGTTTTTCCAGGTACATGAAGTCCAGTTCCTCTCGCTGAATGAATGTTTCAATATCAACAGTCTTCGTCGCCTCCACATCAGCCTGTTCAAAGTCCTCATCCGTCATGACCACATAATCTCCATCCTCGAACTCATAGGCTTTCACGATATTCTCGTATGCCACCTCTTCTCCTGTGGTTTCGTTGATTCTCTGATATCTGATTCTGCTTTCATCCCTCTTATCGATCAGGCTGAATTTCAGATCATTTGTCTCCTCAGCGGAATAAAGACTTACTGGAATGTTGACCAGACCAAAAGAGATCGCTCCTTTCCAGATGGAACGCATAAAATCACCCCTTTTTCTTGATTTTAGGGTCATTATAACAGAACTTTTTGTACAATCTTTTACCATACTGTTTAGAATTATACTTTATTCTGCATAACCCGAAATGAAATGTCCCTATTTATTCAACATTTTGATGTATAATACTGCTATATAAAGTGTTTTCTTTACCACCACAGTTGAAGAAATCACTGAATAGCAAATGAGGTGAAGTATGATACGGGATTACAAGAAATCAGATCTTGATGAAATCATCAGAATCTATACTGGAGAGTATAGGGCGATGCCTGAAGAAATTGAAGCATTGAAAGCTGCTGCAAAAATTTTAGTCTATGAGGAGGGCGATGGAATCAGAGGTTTTGTTCATATCATCGGAGAGGGCAATCACCGCACCATCGAAATGGGCATACTGAAGAGAAGCGATATAATTCCCTTAGGACATGCATTATGGCATGAAACAGAAAAATATCTAAAAGAACACAGCGTTTCGTTCATACAGACCTATCATGTGAAATACATCATAGAATATGAGCAGCTCTTTCATCAGCTTTCTTTCGAATACTGGTATTCAGTTTATCGTCTGCGTTACCAGGGGAATAAATTTCCGGAAACATCCATCCACACAGTTCAGTATGAGGACAGATACTACGAGGATAAAATACGACTTGAAAGTGAAGCCTTCTTTCCGCTCCGAAAGAAACATGACATCAGACCTTATAACTGGTATCTGTCAGCAGATGAAGCCTCTCTCTCATCGAACAGAAAATATACTGAAAAGAACAAAAATCACATCCATCTGTTTTTCAATGATGATGAGTTAGCGGGTGCCTCTATGGTAAAAGAGGCAGAGATCGAGCTTTTATTCACCAACGTGAAATTTCAAGGTCGTGGCCTGGGTAGACAAATACTGAAATTCTCGGTAAACAGAGGCCTTGAGCAGAACCCTTCCGGAGTCAGCCTGAATGTGCTGGCTGAAAATGAGAAAGCTTTGAAGTTATATACGGATACAGGTTTTGAATTCATTCAGGCACAGGACTCAAGAAAGCTTCTTCTTAGGTGAACCCCCATAGGATATGTACTATGCTGCCTTTATATGAAAAAAGAGCCCTAAGGCTCTTTTTTCAGTGCATCTATATTTCTTCATACCCTTTCTCAGTCAGAATTCCATGAACTTTCTCGTCAAAATGATCCACCGGCAGTTTCTTCACTTCCATGGCACTGAAGGCCAGAAGAATTCTCTTGAACTTCCCTCTAGGAAGAAACCGATCATAGAATCCACCCCCATAGCCTAACCTGTATCCTTCTTTTGTGAATGCGACACAAGGTATGAAGGCAGCGTCTATCTTATCCGGGTCCAGTCTGTACATGGTATTTGCTGGTTCAAGAATACCATGTCTTCCAGGCTCCAGGTCTTCCATTGAATCTATTTCGCAGGCTTCCATATGGCCTAATTCTATGGTTTTAGGTACCACCACTTTTTTTCCTTTCGCCAGTGCATCCTTTATGATCAGGCTTGTATCCACTTCAGTCTCTGTGCCCACGTAAATGAATATCGTACCTGCCAGAAGATAATCCCTCTGTGTGATGATTTCCTTGAGAATTCTTTCTGAAGCCTCTTTCCGATAGGATCTATCTAAACTGTACTGTTTTTCAATCAGTTCTTTTCTAAGTGCTTTCTTTTCCTGCTTTATGACCGGATCTACTTGAAACATGATTTCCTCCAAAACTGTTTATTTTTACTCTAGTCCTATTCTAGCACATCTTCACAAAATAAAAACAAATCCTCTTATCCGTAAATGGATAAGAGGATTTCATATTATTCACCAGCAAATTCATTTTTCTTCCGCAGAAATTCATTATAGTCGTTGGTGAAGAAATGTTCTCCTATGGATGGGTCCAGAACATAGTAAGTATACTCAGTATACTCAGGTTTGAGAGCTGCTTTGATTGCAGCTGCGCCCGGGTTTGATATGGGACCCACGGGCAGCGCATTGATATAGTAGGTGTTGAATGGAGATTCTACTTCAAGATCTTCCAGCAGCACCTTGTCTTTTGATGTCAGACCAAGCGCATATACGACGGTGGCATCTATCTGCAGCTTCTGGCCCTTTGCAAGCCTATTGTAGATAACAGAACTCACCCTAGGCATTTCAGCCGTATTGGCAGCTTCTCGCTCAATCATGGAAGCGATGGTCAGGATTTCATTCCACTCGGATGTGGGCAGATTTTCATTAAGTTCCTCGATGACACCATACATTCTGTTGACGAATGCCTTGTACATGATGTCCACCACATATCCTGGTGTCTGACCGATCTTGAGTTTATAAGTGGCAGGTGCAAGAAATCCTTCCAGCACATGTCTTCTCTCTTCAATGTTTTCCAGCCAGCTTGGCACGATATAGCTCCTGGTGGCTGCGATGAATTCTTCTTTGGTAAACAGTCCCTTCTCCTCGAAGACTTCACCCATCTGATCAATGGTCAGCCCCTCCGGAATCACCACAGTGACCTCATAAATATCCTCACCCTCATTGAGTTCGGTGATGATTTCATGCAGGGTTCCTTTTCCGTGAACCTCAAAGGTTCCTGGCTTAAATGCTGTTTCTATGGGATTCATTCTGAAATAAATTCTGGTCAGAAGCACGTTTCTTACCAGACCTTCGTCGCCTAGCCTTGTAAGCAGTCGGCTGAAGTTGTCGTTGGGTTCTACAGTGATTTCAATAATCTCTTCATCTGTTGTCAGTGGTCTTTCACCCACATCGTTATAGTAGTTCCATCCAATAAGTGCTGCTCCACCCAGTACCAGAACTAAAATCAGTAGAAAAATCAGGAATTTCTTCAATGGTCGTCCCCCCCGGCTCATTATCATTCAAATATTATTTATTTCTTGCGGCTCTCTTTCTCTGTGTATGATCAAGGAATTTCTTTCTTAATCGGATATTTAATGGAGTCACCTCAACAATCTCATCTTCTGCAGCGAACTCCAGATAGTTTTCCAGTGTCATCTTCTTGACCGGAACAAGCTTTAAAGCATCGTCCGCTCCGGAAGATCTGGTATTGGTCAGCTGCTTCTTCTTGCAGACATTGACATCGATGTCTTCCGCTCTAGAACATTCACCACAGACCATTCCGGCGTAAACCGGAGTTCCTGCTTCAATGAAGAGTGTTCCTCTCTCCTGCGCATTGAACAGGCCGTACGTGATGGCCTCTCCAGTTTCAAAGACAACCAGAGATCCCCTGCTTCTTCCTGGCATTTCACCTTTGACTTTCTCGTAACCCTGGAATACATGATTCATGATTCCGTTACCACGCGTATCCGTCATGAATTCATTTCTGAATCCGATGAGTCCTCTGGCAGGAATGACAAATTCAAGTCTGGTGTACCCATTGACAGCAGAAGTCATATTGACCATTTCCGCTTTTCTTGGTCCCAGTTTTTCCATGACGTTCCCCATGAATTCTTCAGGCACGTCGATGGTCAGGTACTCCATCGGTTCCATGGTTACACCATCAACTTCCTTGTTGATGACTCTTGGCTTTGATACCTGAAGCTCAAATCCTTCTCTTCTCATGGTTTCGATAAGAATGGAAAGATGAAGTTCTCCTCTTCCTGAAACTTCGAATGTATCCGGTGTAAGCTCATTCACACGAAGTGATACATTGGTCTCAAGCTCCTTCATCAGTCGATCTCTAAGATGTCTGGATGTGATGAACTTTCCGTCCTGTCCGGCAAATGGTGAATCATTGACCATGAAGTTCATGGATAATGTAGGTTCATCAATATGTACAAAAGGCAGCGCTTCTGGTGCGTTGGCATCTGTCACCGTATCACCGATGTGAACATCGCCGATTCCTGAGATCGCAACGATATCACCAATGGCAGCTTCTTCTGTATCCACTCTCTTTAATCCATCATATAGATAGAGATTGGATATCGTTGTCTTCTTAATAGTACCATCTGTTTCAATTATTGCAATAGGCTGATTTCTTTTCGCAATCCCTCTCACAATCTTACCGATGGCGATCTTACCTACAAAGTTATTATGGTCCAGTGTTGTGACCAGCATCTGAAGTGGTCCTGCGATATCTCCTTCAGGTGGTTTTACATAGTCGATGATCTTGTTAAGCAGAGGAATCATATCCGTCATTTCATCTTCAATGTTTTCTCCTGAGTATCCATCTTTCGCAGATGCGTAGATGATCGGGAAATCACACTGCTCATCTGTTGCGCCCAGTTCCACGAACAGGTCAAAGACTTCGTCAATGACTTCATCCGGTCTGGCATCTTTCTTGTCGATCTTGTTAACGACGACCATTGGATTAAGTCCGGCTTCAAGGGCTTTCTTTAACACAAACTTCGTCTGGGGCATAGCGCCTTCATTAGAGTCTACAACAAGCAGTACCGAGTCCACCATCATGAGTACTCTTTCCACTTCTCCGCCAAAGTCAGCATGACCTGGTGTATCGACAATATTGATTCTATAACCCTTGTAAGTTATGGATGTATTCTTTGAAAGAATCGTAATCCCTCTCTCTTTTTCCAGATCGTTGGAATCCATTACTCTTTCTTCTACTTTTTCATTGCTTCTATAGTTATTGGACTGTCTAAGCATAGCATCCACCAGTGTGGTTTTACCATGGTCAACGTGGGCAATGATTGCTATGTTTCTGACATTCTCTCTCTTATATGACATCTTATTCCTCCATTTTTCGTATCTAACAATGTATTATAGCACAAAAACCTTGGCCTGTGGGAAGAATAGCGCCCTGTTCTCCTATGTAACCGGTTTAGGTTGAAATTTTTATGCATTTTCTCAAGAATCCCTTCATTCAATGAAGAAAGCAGCAAGATACCATCTTACTGCTTTCTATATTATAATTCTATTTTGGAATGAATATTACTTTCCCACTCCAATGACATCCACACCCACTGCATCATTGATGATTTTCATCATGTCTTCAAACAGGATGGAGAATCTCACTTCCGCCTGCAGGTACTCATTGATATCAGGATTGGTCTTGATGACAGATGCGAAATTCTGCATCTGCTCTGTGGTTTCATCTGAAACCTTACCACTCTCCATAGATTCGGTATAAGCCGCGATCTGAATCTTTCTGAAATCCTCCAGCATTCTGGTCTTCTTTTCATCAGATTGAATCTTCAGAGCCGCTTCTCTGAAAGCCACCACATCTGGATTCACCTTCAGTTCTGCTGCCAACTCATTGAATTTATCATATATATTCAACTTATCTGCCCTCCTATTACACTTCCATGATGATTGGTAGAATCATCGGTCTTCTCTTTGTTTTCTCGAAAAGATGATTCTTCAATGTATCCTTGATGATGTTCTTAAGGATGTTCCAATCTGTGATATGCTTATCTTCACATTCTGCTAGCGCTTCCATGACAACTTTTCTGGAGCTGTCCATCAGTGCTTCCGCTTCTTTCACATATACAAAACCTCTTGTTATGATGTCCGGTCCAGCAACGACTAAGCCGCTTTCCTTTTCCATGGTCACTACAACTGTAATGATTCCATCTTCAGACAGATGCTTTCTGTCACGTAATACGATTCTTCCCACATCTCCAACACCAAGACCATCAATGAGTACATGTCCTGAATTCACAGTACCTACCTTCTTGATGCCCTTTCTGAAAACTTCAATGACATCCCCGTTCTCAGGAATTACAATGTTGTTTCCACTTAAGCCCAGCTTCATGCCCAGATCTCTGTGTTCTCTAAGCATTCTATATTCACCGTGCACAGGAATCAGATTCCTTGGCTTTGTAAGTGTGTGCATCAGCTTGATTTCTTCCTTGCAGGCATGGCCTGATACATGAATGGCCTCCAGCTTTCCGTAAACCACTTCAGCACCTAACTGCGCCAGTTTATCAATGGTTCTGAAAATCGGCTTCTCATTACCTGGAATCGGTGAAGAAGAGAATACGACAGTATCGCCCTGTTTCACTTGTATTTTTCTGTGCATGTTATTCGCCATTCTTGATAATGCAGCCATGGGCTCTCCCTGGCTTCCAGTAGTCACTATCACAACCTGATTATCAGGATACTTTTTGACATCATCGATGGAAATCAGATGTTTTTCATCGATGGTGATGTATCCTAAATCGATGGCGATGGGAATGATATTTTCCATTGATCTTCCTGATACCGCAATTTTTCTTCCTGCAGCAATACCAGCTTCGATGATCTGCTGAATTCTATGGATATTGGATGCGAAAGTTGAAATGATGATTCTTCCCTGAACACCGTGGAATATTCTCTTAAAGCTATCTCCCACCGAAGATTCAGAAATGGTGAATCCTTCTCTCTCAACATTTGTTGAATCACATAACAGGGCCAGAACCCCTCTTCTACCTAATTCCGCAAATCTCTGAAGATCAATGACTTCTCCGTCAACCGGAGTGTAGTCAATCTTAAAGTCACCTGTATGCACTACAGCTCCAAGGGGAGTATGTATTGCGAGCGCACAGGCATCCGCAATAGAGTGATTTACTTTGATGTACTCAACGGACATTTTGTCCAGTTTAATCACATCTTTTGCTTTCACAATATTTACCGTCACCACATCCTGAATGCGATGCTCTGTAAGTTTCAGGTTAATCAAAGCCGCTGTCAGCTTTGTTGCATATACAGGAACATTGATCTGCTTTAACACATATGGCAGTGCTCCTATGTGGTCTTCATGACCATGGGTTATGAAGATACCCTTTATTTTCTCCTGATTCTTTACAAGATATGTAATATCAGGAATGACAACGTCAATACCAAGCATATCATCATCCGGGAATTTCAAACCGCTATCCACCACGATGATTTCATCCTTGTATTCTATTACTGTCATGTTCTTGCCAATTTCGTTTGTACCGCCAAGAGGTATAATCTTTACATTATCCTTCTCTTTTGCCATTATTTGTTTCCTCCTTAAGTTCTTCCTCTTTAGCGCACTCATTACAAATACCGTAAAATTTAAGGCTATGATCGAGAATCTTGAACTTATACTTTCTACCAATCTCCTCTTCTAAAGGATCCAGGAGGTCACCCATGAACTCGTAAACTCTGGAACATCTGATGCAGATCAGGTGATGATGTGTATGTTCTTCATCTGTCCTGGTCAGTTCATATCTTGCAGTTCCATCTTTAAGATCTAGTCGTGTAACAATATTTTCCTCATGCATGAGCATGATTGTTCTGTAAACAGTGGCAAGACCTATTTCAGGTCTTTTCACCTTCACGATATCAAATAATTCTTCCACGGTCAGGTGTTCCCCCACACTTTCGATAATCGCATCAACGATTGCCTGTCTCTGTGGTGTCAGCTTATAACCGCTTTTCTTAAGTTTACTGGTTATTGTCTGAATATCCTCTCTGGTATAAGTAGTTACCATATTAATTCAGTCCGTCTTCGTCGAATATAACGCTGTACGCCTCTTCTATCATGGCTATTTCCACGTCGTCTTCAACGGTCTCGAAAAATTCGTTACCCTCTTCGTCATACACAACCTTAAGGGCTGTAAATACAGGTTCTTCCTCATCACTTTCGACGGGAGAAACAATGAAATATTCAACATCTTCTATTTCCATTCTTGTCACGACTTCAACTTCCACTTCATTTCCGTCTTCATCTGTAAGTACAATTAGATCTGTCATGTCTTCCATAATTTTCACCTCTTTGTTTATTTTGTGCTGCTAATTTTATCTAAATATCCCTGAAGTATATAGGTGGCTGCAATCTTATCTACCAGAGTTTTCCTCTTCTTTCTGGACATATCCGCTTCCAGCATGGCTCTGTGTGCAGCCATGGTTGTAAGCCTCTCATCCCAGTAAATCACCTTGTGTCCGAATTCTTCCTCGAGAACCCTTCCGAACTCCATGGCTTTTTCAGCCTGGGGTCCAATGGTTCCATTCATGTTTTTAGGAAGTCCCACAACGATTCCCAGAATTTCATACTCATTGAAAATCTCTCGAAGCTTTTCAAAATCCTTTTCAAGTGACTTTCTTCTCACGGTAGTTATTCCTTGCGCGGTATAACCTAACGGATCGCTTACCGCAACCCCTATGGTTCTATCGCCTACATCCAATCCAATATACCTCATTAATAAATTTAAATCCTTTCAAATTGATACTATTATATCGTATCAAACTTTCCTTAAAAAACTTTATGTTTTTATCGTATCATTCTCACACATAATGAGAATAAAAGCAATAGGGATACCTTATTCAAGGTATCCCTTCCTATTATTTAATGTTCAAATAGGATTTCAGAACCTCTTCAAGGATTTCATCCCTCTCAAGCTTTCTTACTAGGGCTCTTGCTCCATTGTAGTTTGTGATATACGTCGGGTCGCCGGAAATGATATATCCAACCAGCTGATTTACGGGATTATATCCCTTTTCGTTGAGTGCATTATATACTTCTTCAAGTATCGCTTTGGTCAGATCTTTCTTATCATTCTCAAAGTCAAATTGCATGGTATGATCTTTATTGTTCATAAACAACGCTGCTTCGCAGCTTCACCCCCTTGAAAATAGTACCTTACTATCTATATTATAAATTATTCTGGTTAAATTGTATAGACAACTTCAGAATTAACTTATTTCTTCAAGAGATCTTCCACAGCTTGAAGTGCTTCTCCCAGCATTTCAGGCTTTTTACCGCCTGCCTGAGCCATGTCAGGTCGGCCACCACCACCGCCGCCGGCAATTGCAGCTATCTCCTTGATCAGCTTTCCAGCATGGTATCCGTCTTTCACTTTATCTTTTGAGATCATGACGGAGAAACTGACTTTTCCTTCACCTTTTGCTGCCAGTACGACGATTCCTGACTGAAGCTTATCCAGAACCTTCTCTGTAAGGTCTCGCAGATCTCCTGCTTCCACATTCTGAACTTCTCCTCTGATAAGATGTACCCCATGGACTTCTTCCTTCATTTTCAGAAGCTCGTCCACATACCCTAAGGACTGTGCTTTTCTTGATTCCTCCAGTTCTTTCTGAAGTGCTTTCATTTCCTGTATGTTGGCAGCCACCTTATTCACGATTTCGTTCTTGCCCACTTTAAGAAGTTCCTGCAGTTCACTTAAGGTATTCTCTTTTTGATTGAACAGTTCAAACGAATTCAAACCCGTGATCGCTTCGATTCTTCTGACGCCGGATGCAATCCCTGCTTCAGAAGTCACTTTGAATAATCCGATTTCCCCGGAATTTCTCACATGCGTTCCGCCGCAAAGCTCCATTGAGAATTCTCCTACAGACAGCACACGAACTTCATCGCCGTATTTTTCATCAAATAGCGCCATGGCGCCAGATGCTTTCGCATCAGACATGGACATGAGTGAAGTAGTTACAGGTGTCGCTTTGAGAATCTCTTCATTGACAATCTGTTCCACGCTTCTTATTTCTTCCACCGTCATAGGCTGGAAATGATTGAAATCAAATCTCAGCTTATCGGGCTGGACGACAGAACCCGCCTGATTCACATGACTGCCGAGCACCATCTTCAGGGCTTTATGAAGCAGATGTGTTGCAGTATGATTTCTTTCTGTGCTCTTTCTTACCGCTTCTGATACCTGGAATCCTGCCTTGCCTTTGGTCAGATTTCCTTCCAGAACTGTTACGACATGTACAGTATTTCCGTTTCTGCTTTTTCTGGTATCAAGGACTTCTGCTTTGAACTCATCCCCTACGATGAGACCCACATCTCCTACCTGACCGCCCATTTCAGCATAAAATGGAGTATGATCAGAAACCACGTATCCTTTCTGACCCGCTTCCAGGTGCTCCACCATTTCATCCTCATTGTAGACAAATAATATTTCCGCATCCTCTGTAAGTGTTCCATATCCTGTGAACGCAGTGGAAACAGTTTCCTCCAGAACATCGATTCCGGAATTCTCGGAACCCATGTAGGAACTTTCTCCCCTTGCGGCACGTGCTCTCTGCCTCTGATCATTCATTTCCTTTCTGAATGTTTCCAGATTGATTTTCATTCCTTTCTCAGCAATGATCTCTTCTGTCAATTCCAGTGGAAAACCATAGGTATCATATAACTTGAATGCGTGCTCTCCACTGAAGGTGTCTCCTTCTGTTTCTTCCACGAATCCCAGAAGCATTTCCATACCTGCATCCAGTGTCTCATGGAATTTCTTTTCTTCCAGATCAACAATTTTTTCTATATACTCTCTTCTCTCCAGAAGATCAGGGTATGCCTGTCCATAGCTTTCCATCACAGCGGAAATGATCTGGTTAAGGAACAGCTTCTTGTGACCTAGTACCCTGCCGTGTCTTGCTGCACGTCTCAGAAGTCTTCTCAGCACATAGCCTCTGCCTTCATTGGATGGAAGAACTCCATCACCGATGAGGAAAGCGATGCTTTTTGCGTGGTCTGCGATGATTCTTATGGAAACATCTTCTTCCTTGTTCTTTCCATAAACTATTCCAGTTACTTCAGTGACTTTATCTATGATGTTTTTCAGGACATCAATCTCAAAAATGGAATCCACACCCTGCATGATGGTGGCCATTCTTTCCAGCCCCATACCCGTATCAATATTAGGGTTTGCAAGAAGATTGTAGTTTCCTTCTTCATCCTTATCGAACTGAGTGAACACCAGATTCCAGAATTCAGTCATTTCATCTCGATCAGATGCGGCGATGAAATCGTCTGTGGTCCTGATTTCATCAGCACCCTTATAATAATGGATTTCTGAACAAGGTCCGCATGGACCCACTCCGATTTCCCAGAAATTATCTTCTTTTCCCAGCCTGAAAATTCGATCAGGATTGATATCTGTTTTATTTTTCCAGATTTCAAAGGCCTCATCATCTTCAAAATATACCGTTGCATAAAGTCTGGACTTATCGATTTTCAGCACTTCAGTAACGAATTCCCATGCCCAGGGAATGATTTCCTCTTTGAAGTAATCCCCAAAGGAAAAGTTTCCCAGCATTTCAAAAAATGTGGCATGTCTTTTCGTGCGCCCTACATTGTCAATGTCACCGGTTCGTATGCACTTCTGACAGCTGGTCACTCTCTTTGAAGGAGGAACCTTCACACCTGTAAAATAGGGTTTCAATGGTGCCATACCCGCATTGATTAAAAGGAGTGATTTATCATCCTTAGGTACTAGAGGAAAGCTTTCCATCACGTAGTGCGCCTTCTCTTTGAAAAAGTCCAGATATTTCTGTCTGATTTCATTGGTTGTAAGTTTTTCCATCATTTTGCCTCCATATATTTTATCTTTCTCTATTTTAATAATTTAATACAACAAAAAAAGCCTTCATCCCCAGCAAGGGACGAAAGCTCTGCTTCCGCGGTACCACCCTAATTATGAATGCGCTGCATTCATCTCTCAAAAGATCCGGATTCCAAGACAGCTTCGTCATCTCTCTCCAAAGGCTTTCACCATCCGCCTCTTCTCTAAATGGTAGATTCTGATGAGTACTCATTCTCTTCAACATCCAGTATTCACAGTATTCACTGATTACTTATAAAGTATACTCATTGCATTCCATAAAGTCAATGCATTTGCATGCTGATGATCAGTTAATTCAATTTGATTCTCCCTTAATCCATCACTGAAACCTTTTATCAACAAACACTTCATATTATGGCTTTATGGTTCATAGTATTTCAGGTTATTTTGAAAATCTATTAACTTCATTAATTATTGTTTTCAGCCAATTATCTACTTGTTTATAAAACGGTAACTGGCAGTTCCGAATAAAGCGGTATTATAACTACATAGTCAATTTTAACTGAAATTGAACTCAATACGCAGGAGGTTAGTAATGAAAAAAATCATAGGAATTTTCAAGACAGAGGATCTGGCTATCAGAGCCATTGAAGGATTGAGATCTTCCGGTTACAGAGATGATGAAATATCCATCATCACAAAAGATGAAGAAAAATATAATGCACTTACAAACAAGGTAGGAAAAGATATAACAAACGAAAAAGATGCAGCAGGCGGTGCCGCGGCCGGTGCGGTAACCGGAGGTGCCATTGGTGGCCTTGGAGGACTGCTTCTGGGTCTAGGTGCTTTAGCCATACCTGGAGTGGGACCCATAGTTGCTGCAGGACCTATCGCAGCAGCTATCACAGGAGCCCTTGCAGGAGGTGCTGTAGGTGGACTGGCAGGAGCACTCATCGATTATGGTGTGCCTGAAATAGAGGCAAAGGAATATGAAGAACGCATCAACGCTGGTGACATTCTGATCCTCGTAGATGATGACGAACAAAAACGTGATGAAGCATATGACCATTTCTACAGAAATGAAAGCCTCAACAGAGACACATACAGGCATAGAGATCGAAGCGCACCCTATGAAGATGATAGTATATCAGAAGAAACCGGAAAACCCAGCTATCTGACAGATAGTTATGCGGAAAAAAATGAAGAGGTGATTGTTGAAGTGGATAAAAACAAAGATTTAGACAAAATACTGGAGAAGAATGACGAGGAAGTCAATGAAAATCCAGCTTATGATGGTGGAATCGCTACCCATGATAAAGGATGGAACAAGGAAATCAACAAAGATACAGAAAAGGGAAACACCAATCATATAGTAGATGGACATGAAAGAAGAATCGAAGAAGAAGAACCTTTCGAAGCAGAAAAAGCATATGATCTGGATAAAAAACTAAGAGATGTAGATCAGTTTTAAATTTTCATAGTATTCTCCCCTTGAATGGGAAAGGAGACTCTATCATTATGGAGTCTCCTTTTCTTCGTTCTTTTTCAGTCTTTCAGCGTAATTGTATTTCTGTCATATTCAATGAGACCATCCCTTTTCATCTTCTGCAGTTCACGACTCAAGGAAGTGCGCTGCACCCCCAGCCTTTCAGCAAGCTGTTTTTTTGTACCATCCAGAACGATGGTGCTTCTTTTCTGGAATTTCTTCTCGTATGTGAGATAATCCAGAAGCTTGTTGCGCAGCGTCCCTGGAGAAATCTCTTCAATCTTATTCGTCAGCACCAAAGTTCGATCCGAAACAGCCTGCAGAAATTTCAGCATGAAATTACTGTTTATACTGCAGAGATGCAGAATAAGTGGTGCATCCAGTGAGATCAGAACTGACTCTTCTTCTGCTATGACCGTCATGGGATACGTTCTGAACGTGGAGAATATGAGATTTGCGCCAATGAGAGACCCTTTTCTGAAGTTCTCTATACGAAGCACGTTCCCATTCTCATCCAGTCTCTGGACTGAAACTTTCCCTGAAAGGACAATGTCCATCTTGGATGCAGTCTGTCCTTGCAGATAGATCATTTCATTCTTGAGATATCTGTGCAGTGCGGTCCCTCTTTCCATAAGATGATTTCTCAGGTCGTATTTTCTGAAGTCTTCGAAAAGAGGGAGTTGAGCAAGATCTTCCATATAATCATTCAGTTTCATTAACTCACCCCTCCAGTTACCACGGTAACACTATATTCTTCATAGTAGCAGTATGCTATAGATAAATCAATATTCAATTATGTGAGGTATGAATTATGACAACTAAAAGTCTTCAGGTGGCGATACAGCTTTTCTTTCTGCTTTTATTCGGTGTTCTTGTAATGATTGGGAAGCCCCAGATCTGGATGATTCTCTTTGCAGCTTCCATGATTCTTGCTTTTCTCTTCAGCAGAGTCTACTGCGGTTATATCTGTCCCATCAATACATTGATGAAACCGGTGAAGTGGATCAAGGAAAAGCTGCATCTGAAAGATCATGAAGTCTCATCTTTTCTGGAAAAACCTTTGACACGTGTACTGATTCTGGTATCCTTCATGAGTCTTTTTCTGATATCAGTAATGTCAGGGAAAAGACTCCCCGTCCTTCCAGCCATGGTGCTGCTCGGTGCCATCCTGACCCTGTTTTTCCATGAAGAACTCTGGCACCGCTTTCTCTGCCCTTATGGACTTTTCCTCAGCTTTCCGTCAAAGAAATCCAAGCATTTTGTGACCATATCCTCGGATCTGTGTGTCAACTGCACAAAATGTGCGAACGTATGTCCATCCAAGGCTGTAATCAGAAAAGACAAGCATGAGATACTGAAAGAGGAATGCCTCGTCTGCGGAGAATGCATCCGTTCCTGTCCTACCAATGCCATCTCCTATAAATAAGCAAATAAAATAGACCCTCACGGGTCTATTTTATTTGCTTATTTTTCTTCTTTTTTCTTCTTTGGGGCTTCCATCCTCCTGAGAGCTGCAGCCATAGCACCATGATGAGCATGGTGGCTCCGATGAAGAAGGTATCATTTCGATAGATGAAGTAATAGATCAGCGATACCGCCACGAATAAGGCCGCAATCATCAAAGTCCTTGGTTTGAATTTCATTACTGCACGCTCCTTTCAGCACATAGAAGTTCATTCTCTCATTCACTTTTTGCCAGAGCGCTTTCCATGGACGCCGAGAACCTCTCTGCTATGAGTTCCTTGAAGCTCTTCAGGTCCACTCTCCCACGATAATTCACCACCATCAGTCGATCCTCCATGCGCAGAATCATGGTCCGCAGTTCAGGCACATCAAAATAGCTGACCGATACGTTCCCGTACTTTTCTCTGATGGAATCTGTGTCACCAGTGCTTTTCTCCACCCGGCTGATCAGCCTGTCTTCGAGAAAATTCAGTATCCACTGAGAAGACACCTGATAATATGTGGTCTGCAGTCCAGGACTGTACCGGTTGATGATCCACAGATTTTCATCAATCACAATCTGATCGTTCAGAAATATGCTTTTTCGAACACTGGCATAGTTTCCATAATCGAAAGGCTCTTTCTCCCTGAAATCGGGATCCTTCATCTCTTCAATCTCCTCCAGTGTAATCACGGGTTCGAAATCAAGATCCTCAATCTCGAGGTAGCCATACATCTCCTGATCTGCTGAAAACGCAAAGAGGAGAATGCCTATGGCTGCACCATAGAACAGAAAGTTCCCCATGAGATTCACCATTCTGAAAATCCCAGTGGATGGGGTCTGAAAGTCTTCTTTCTCATCTATGTTTTCCACATATTTCTTATGCCTTCGATAGGTGATGACTTTTGTCATAAGGCCTAGGACAATAAAGGAAAGATATAGAAGATGATACACCTGGAGATTCTGGAGCATCCATAAAATCGGATCACTGAATCCATTCAGAAAGTCCAGATCTAGAAGAAAAAGCAGCAGAAATCCTGGAATCGACCAGAAGATCCCCCATCTTTCCTTTTTCAGCTTTTCTTCATATTTCCATTTCACTGAATGGGGATCCATATAGAAATCCGGTGTATCTTTCTCTGCGTAATATACATGAAAGTGATCCGCAAGGGTCCCTGCATAGGTCCATCCTCTGTCGGAATGGGCTTCCACCACTTCGCTTTCGGGCTCCCTGGCATCCTTCAGCGTAGGTTCCAGATGAAACTTCAGATGCTCTCTATCGGTCTCTTCAAAGACAGCAAAATAAGGCTTCATCTTTTTGAGACGATAGCCTTCCTCCGCCTTCTCTTCCAGCCACATCCTGATGCTTTCCACATCATAGGCTGCATAGGGTACCCAGAATCTTTTTGCCATGACCTTGCTGCCTCCTCCTGATCTTTTTGAACTATAAAATGTTATATTCTTATCATACCTTCATTCTATCCTGCGGTCAACGAGATATAAAAAAAGAAGCTTATATGATAAGCTCCTTTCTGACTACTCTTCAATTGCGTAAATGGTTCCTCCGCCTAAGACGAAGTTGTCTTCATAGAATACCACAGCCTGACCTTTTGTCATGGCTCTCTGCTTCTCTTCAAAAACAACCTTCACCATGCCGTCTTCCATAGGATAGATGGTGCACTCTGCGGGTTTCGCGGAGTAACGGATCTTCGCTTTGGCCTTGTAGGGTTCCGTGACCTCATCTCTTGATACCCAGTTCAGATCATGGGCGATCAGGGTGTTCTTGAATAATGCGCTTTCATCTGTAAGCACCACTTCATTGGTATCCTTGTCGATCTTGGACACGAAAACCTGTCTTCCTAAAGAAAGCCCTAATCCCTTGCGCTGTCCGATGGTATAATAGGCGATGCCCTTATGCTGTCCCAGCACTTTACCATCCGGATCCACAAAATTTCCAGGTATTTTCAGCTCCGGCTTCTTTTCATAGATGTATCTGCCATGATCGTTGTCATCGATGAAACAGATTTCCTGAGAATCTTTCTTGTTATGAACCCCCAGGTCCATCTCTTTGGCGATCTCTCTGATTCTGCTCTTCTTGAACTCACCGCAGGGCATCAGCGTCTTTCTCAGCTGCTCCTGGGTCAGGTTATACAGAGCATAGGTCTGATCCTTCGTATCGTCATCCGCCTTTTCAATGACCATTCTGCCGTCTTTCTCGTAGATCTTGGCATAGTGACCTGTAGCGACATAATCAGCCCCCAGCGTTTCCGCTCGATGCAGAAGCTCATCAAACTTGATGTACTTATTGCATGCTATGCAAGGGTTTGGTGTCCTTCCTTCTATGTACTCTTCCATGAAGTAATCAATGACCTTTTCTCTGAATACCTCTTTGAAGTTCATGACATAAAATGGGATGTCTAATGTATCTGCAACCATCCTGGCATCATCTACTGCGGACAAGGAACAGCATCCGCCTTCTCTTTCCTTGAAGCCATTATCATCCTGCCAGACCTGCATGGTCACTCCGATGACCTCATATCCTTGCTCTCTTAACAGGTATGCCGCAACAGCAGAATCTACTCCACCTGACATACCCAGTACTACTCTCTTTTTCATCTTTTCACCTTACTCTGTTTATTCACACACAATCATCTATCTTCCGATTTTTCTTTGTCTCTTTACAATTTCTTCTACTGTTCTTAGGGTCTTTTCTATTTCATCTTCCATGTTGTACTTACTCAGCGTGAATCTCAGACTGCCTCTGATGTATTCTTTCTCCACACCGATGGCCTCCAATACATGTGACTCATCAATAGCCCCGGATGTGCATGCGCTGCCAGATGAAGCCAGGATTCCAGACAGATCCAGGTTCATAAGAAGGGCTTCTCCATCTACCCCTGAAAAGGAAACATTGACATTATTGGGAAGTCTGTTCTCGCCTCGAGGACCATTGAGTCGGCATCCTTCAATCTTAAGGAGCCCCTGTGTCAGCTGATCCCGAAGCATGGACAGTCTTCTGTTTTTCTCTTCCTTATCTGTCATGACGATTTCAAGCGCTTTTCCCAGTCCTACAATACCAGCTACATTCTCTGTACCGGAGCGCCTGCCTCGTTCCTGATTCCCGCCATGGATGAGATTCTCAATGACAATCCCGCTTCTGAGATAGAGAAAACCTACGCCTTTAGGACCATGAAATTTATGTGCAGACGCCGAAAGAAAATCGATATTCATTTCCTCCACATCTATCTCCACTGCACCAATGGCCTGTACGGCATCTGTATGAAAGAATGTCCCCTTTTCCCTGCAGATGCTTCCAATCTTCTTAAGAGGGAGAATTGTCCCGATTTCATTATTAGCGGCCATGATGCTCACAAGGACAGTATCTGGTCTGATGGATTTTTTCAGTTCCTCCAGATCAATCTGTCCATTTTCGTCCACATCAAGATAGGTCACTTCGAAGCCTTGTTTTTCGAGAAACTCCAGCGTATGAAGCGTCGCATGATGCTCGATCTTCGTGGAAACAATGTGTCTGCCTTTGGCTTCATTGCCATAGACTACACCTTTGATTGCCCAGTTAATCGCTTCACTGCCACCAGATGTGAAATAGATGTCTTTGGGTTTTGCGCCCAGAAGCTTCGCCGCCACATCTCTTGTTCTTTTCATCGCCGATTTGTTTTCTCTTGAAAAGGAATAGATCGAGGATGGATTGGAGTACTTCTCCAGATTGTATGGTTCCATGGCTTTCAGAACATCGTAATCCATAAACGTTGTCGCAGCATTATCCAGATATATAAAATCAGTCATTCAGAAATATCCCCTCTTTGATCGGCGTCGCCTGCATTTTCCTGTAATCATTGAGCATATCCTGAAGGGTAACGCCTGCCATGACGGAATTTATGGAATCTCTTATTTTGGCCCATAGCACTCTTGTGGCACAGGCTTCCAGATAATCGCATTCATCATTGGTCAGGCAGTCCGAGATCTCCACAGGTCCTTCCAGCACATCCATGATTTCAAGCACTGTGATTTCCTTCGGTAGTCTGTTCAGGATATATCCACCTTGCGCTCCTCTCACACTTTTAACAAGTTTTGCTCGTCTTAATGGCGCAAAGAGCTGTTCCAGATAATATTCTGATATTCCCTGACGCTCAGAAATACTCTTTATCGAAATCGGATTGTTGCCGTAATGAATCGCCAGATCCATCATCGCTTTGACACCGTATCTTCCTTTTGTTGATAGTTTCACTTCTACACCTCCAAGGCATTTCATCCATAAATTGTATCAATTCCGAGTGATTGTGTCAACTTTATTGACACTTATTCTTCCTTGATCTGTTTCCAGTAGTTTTTTGTCGCTTCTTCATATTTATTGGTTCCCGTGACATAGAACTTTTTACCTTCCAGTCCCTTTGGCATATAGTTCTGTTTCACATAATTATTCTTATACCCGTGGGGATAAAGATATTTCTGCATTCTCCCCAGAGACTTGGCTCCCGCATAGTGACCATCTCTCAAATGAGCGGGAAGCTCCAGAACAGATGTCGAGTCCACCGTGTTTATGGCCGAATCAATGGCGGTAATGACGGAGTTGGACTTCGGTGAGGTAGCCAGCAGAATCACAGCCTGGGCCAGTACAATCCTTGCTTCCGGCAGGCCCAGCGTAAGGGCTGCATCAGTACATGCTTTCACTATGGTAATGGCCTGAGGATTTGCAAGCCCGATGTCTTCCGCAGCAATGACCAGAAGTCTGCGGTTCACAGAAATCAGGTCTCCCCCCTTCAGGAGCATCGCCAGATACAGAAGAGCAGCGTTCTCATCACTGCCTCTGATGGATTTCTGGAAGGCGCTTAAGAGGTCGTAATGATAATCTCCATCCATATCGAAATTGATGATTTTCCTCTGCAGCAGATTCTCCACATCATCCTGGCTGATTTCTATGCGGTCCTGATTCACTCTGTCCTTTGACAGAAGAAGAAGTTCCAGATTATTGATGGCCTTTCTCATATCTCCATTGGCAAGACTTGCTATGAAGTCCATGGACACCTTGGAAATCAAAACTTCCTTCAAGCCCTTTTCTTCTTTATAGAACGTAAGGGCTCTATCCATGCCGTCAAGAATATCTTTAAACTCCAGCGGTTTGAATTCCACCACCATGGCTCTGGAAAGAAGCGCTTTGAATACTGCAAAATGGGGATTCTCCGTGGTGGATCCCACCAGAATGATCTTCCCGTTTTCCATGTAATCCAGAAGCACCTGCTGATTGCGCCGATTGAATAAATGAATTTCATCAATATACAGTAAAAGTCCTTTTTGCCCCATGAACATATTCAGTTCTTCCAAGGCGTTCTTCACATCTTTCAGGGAATCCGTCGAAGCATTGAGACTGATGAATTTCCTGTCCGTAAGATCTGCCAGAAGCCTTGCTACAGTAGTCTTCCCGATTCCAGGAGGACCGTAGAAAATCATATTCATGAGGCTTCCGCTCTTCACCATGCTGGATAGGATTTTTCCTTCTCCGATGAGATGTTTCTGACCCAGTACTTCATCCAGATTTTTAGGTCTTAGTTTACTTGCTAAAGGTTCCATATTTTTCATCACCCAACTAAAATTATACCACGTTTTCCGATTTTTCTTCTTTAAGCTTCTTAAGCTTCTTAAGAGATGTTATAATGAATCAAGGTATGGTGATCATATGGAAACAAAATATATTATCGGACTTCTTGCAGGCATCCTGATCTACGTCGGTATCGTCTCCGGACTTTATCTGGCTTATAAGCCGGATATCGAATACCAGAAAGAACGACGCAGAAAAGCCAAAGAAGCCAGAAGCAAAGCATTGGAAATGGCAAAGGAAGCCAGGAAATTCCAGAAGGAACATAGTGAGGACTCAAGCCCTCAGACAGAAACTGAAAACAAGGACAAAGAAACCTGAAAGGCGCATTCTAACATGCGCTCTTCCAGGTTTCTTTCAGTTCAGGCCAAGACTATCGGTTCCAGTTGTCTATTTTTTATCTCTCGCTTTTTTTGCCGCCTTGAGAAATTCTCCATTGGCAATATGAACAATGGATTCTCCAAGGTATTTCGGCATTTTATCCGGAGATACCAGCGACAGTCTTTTGATCGGCGTATGCATGAACATGGAGTAGACCACTTTATAGGCATTGTCTTTTTCACTCTTCACTCCAGTTGCATCTGCGAGCATTCTTTTCATAATCTTCATGACAATTCTCATCTGCAGCGCATCTTTCATCTCATAGAGTGTATTGTTCACTGTAAAAGGTTTCCCAATCTCCGTTTTCCGGATGCGGATCCCTTTCAGGGCTTCAAACGCACTTCTCGATGGTTTTCCATCGAGTCTAGCATAGTACTGCGGAACTTCAGCTTTGTCCAGGTGGATCCCTCGAGACTTGATCTCACCAGTCAATCTGAGTTCCTGAGAAGAGGAACCGATATGAATCATGTACCGCCCTTCATAAAGCACCTCTTTTTCAAGTTTAAGATCATACTCACAGAAATCTTCAGTTTGAAGCTTTATCTCAATGATTTTCTCTTCGCCAGGCCTCAGCGAAGTCTTTTTAAAGCCCTTCAGGGACTTCTTTACGACATATCCTTCCTGATCCATTCTTTCAATATACAGCTGAGAGATTTCCTTCCCTTCCCTTTCACCGATATTTCGAAGTCTGAATGAAACAGTCACTTCCTCCTCTTTATCCATCCGGATTTCATACTGGGATAGAGAAAGCTCTTCATACTGGAACTCCGTATAGGAAAGACCATGCCCGAAAGGAAAACGGACTTGCTTTCCCGCCTTGTCAAAGTATCTGTATCCGACATAAATTCCTTCCCTGTATTCAACCTGATAATTTTCAATCCCGTATATTTCAGATGTCACATGATCTTCGTATCGATGTGGCAAGGTCTCAGGAAGTTTTCCGCAAGGGCTGAATTCTCCAAAGAGAAGATCTGCAGCCGCTTCTCCCCCAGCCTGTCCGGGAAGATAGCAATTGAGAATCGCCGCCACTTCATCAGCCCAGGGCATTTCAACTGGAGCACCTGAATAGAGCAGTACTATGACTTTCCTGCTCTTCTTTGTAAGCTGTAAGATCAGTTCATTCTGCTGCGTTGGAAGCCTCATATGCTCTCTGTCAAATCCTTCTGATTCATACTCGTCAGGAAGCCCTGCAGCCACCAGAACGATGTCATCCTCTTCTATGACTGAAAGAATTTCTTCCTCTAGGCCCTCCTCCTGTTCTTCATCCATCAGAGAGTATCCCTGGAAAAATGTATACTTGATACCTTTTTCATCTAACCCATCCCGTAATGATGTCACTTTGTAGGGATTGATATGTGAGCTGCCTGCGCCCTGATACCTGGGTTTTTCAGCCAGAGCACCTGTGATGATGAGCCTGTGCATGCTTTCCTTTTCAAGAGGCAGAATACCCAGTTCATTTTTCAGAAGAACCATGGACTCTCTTGCTATTCTCCTTGACAGTTCATGATGTTTCTCCCTGTCCACGGAATTTTTATCAAGAGGACCATACTCTGCTAGCATTTTCTCTCTGCTATTACGGGTTCTGAAGACAAGATCCAATATGCGATCCACAGACTGATCCAGATACTTTTCCTCCATCTTACCCGTCAATATCGCTTCTCGGACTTCTTCATCAAAATACACTGCCCCACCTGGCATTTCCAGGTCAAGACCAGCCATAAAGGAGGCTTTCTTATCGTTCATGGCAGACCAGTCTGTCACAAGCACTCCTTCAAAACCGAATTTCTCTCTCAGCACATCGTTCAGCAGATATGGATGTTCACAGGCATAGATTCCATCAATCAGATTATAGGAACCCATCACTGTATAAGGCTTACCCTCCTTCACCGGACCTTCAAAGGACTTGAGATAAATATCATGCATGGCCTTTCTGTCTACGAGACTATCTGACTTCATTCTGTTGCTTTCCTGATTGTTCATGGCAAAATGCTTCAGGCTGGCTCCAACACCCATACTCTGAACGCCTCTGATCCATGCGGTTCCAAGCTTAGCGGAAAGGCAGGGATCCTCAGAGAAATACTCAAAATTCCTCCCGCAGAGAGGGTTCCTCTTTATGTTGACACCTGGTCCCAGAACGACCTGAACATCCTGACACAGTGCTTCATATCCTATGGCTCTGCCCATTTCATAGAGAAGATCTTCATCAAAAGAAGCCGCTGTAAGAGATGCCAGCGGAAAACAGGTGGAAGGATTACTTTCGTTGATGCCGAGATGATCCTGGTCTTCCTCCTGGTGCCTCAATCCATGCGGTCCGTCGCTGAGCGTTATTTTAGGAATCCCCAGATGTTTCATTTCCACGGTTCTCCAGTTATCTTTCCCCGAAGTTAATCTTATTTTCTCTTCTAGTGTCATGCTGCTGATCAGACTCTGATGTTTCAGCACCACTCTCACCCCCCAATACAGATTTGAACTATTTCCTATTCCGACTCTTCATTCAGCCTCTCCTTCAGTTCGTCAAGCGTTAGCTGACCTGGTGCTGATGGATTATGAACCGGAGCAAAAGTGACGCAGGTCATCGAACTTTTCTTGTCATATCTGGATCTCTTTCCCAGATCCCCCATGGAAAGTGCGATATGAGGAATGCCGAGAGATTGTGCTCCATTTCTAGAAGCAGTCATCAGTCGTTCCCGATCGTTCTTCACCACGGCAAATACAGCAATTTTAGCTATATCTGCTCCTAGCTTCTCCTGTGTTCTCAGGATGCGCAGCAGGCTTTCCTCGTCAGGCGTCTTTTGAAAATCATGCCATGACAGGAGTACGCTCATCCCCAGTTCCTTTGCCTGAGCCACAAGCGCAAAGTACGCATCCAGATTTTCCTCATTCTGTGCACTTCGAAACCAGTGCATTTCAATATCCAGGATGTCAGCAAGATTCTGTTTCACCACAACTCTCCGTATCCTGAGCAGTTCTTTCGGATCAAGTGATGTCTGTCCTCCTTCTTCTTTCCATCGATAAGTGAAGATCAGCGGCTTTTCAGGGACTGCTTCTTTAATCAGTCTGATGCCTGTTTCGATTTCTTCGGAAAGTCTGGCAGTTAAAAGCAGGTAATCCGCCCTCCATTCTATGATGGAGAATTCTTTGCCACGTAGTGTCTTAAGATCTCTTCTCAGCTCTTCAACCGTTCCTGGTGTCAAAGTGACACAGATGTTGAATGAACCATCATCGAAAATAGCTTCACCGATTTTCAGAGCTTTCATTTTTCCGCCCCTTTTTTCTCTCCGAAGTAATCATCAATATTATAGAGCGCATCAAAGACAAATCTGTCCCTGTGTTTCTTCAGCCTCATGATGGAACAGTTGTAGATTTCAATATTGAAAAATGAATCTGCACCATGCATGAACACATGTGAAAAAATCGTCTTCATGGTTCCCCCATGACAGACTACAAGAATCCGCTCTCCATTTGTGTATTTTTCCTGAAGGTCCTTGAGAAATGAGGCAACTCGTTTCTCAAAAGCAAAATGACTTTCTCCACCGCCAGGCTTGTAATGAAGCCAGTCTTCATTCCATTCCACAAAAAGATCCGGATTCTCTTTATGGAGCATATGATACTCCACCCCTTCCAGATCTCCCAGATGTCTCTCATCCAGTCTTTGATCTGAAATCGCATTGCTTAAGCTATAACCCATGTTCTCCAGTGTCTCGTGTGTTCTAGATAGAGAGGATACGAATAACGCATCTGGCGTAAAGCCCATTTTCTCTATCATCTTCCCCGCTTTGCGGGCCTGTTCCTTTCCATTTTCCGTAAGTCTGTAGTCACTGGAACCATACATAAGTTCCAGTACATTGGCTTCCGACTCACCATGGCGTACAAAAAGCACTTCCAAATATATCCCTCCCACTATAAGAATAGGGAAAAGCGAACTTTTCCCTCTCATTTCTCTTATTCTTTTGTATTCCGATACTTTCCATCAAAAAAACCGATGAGTTTCTCCAGCGCCTGAATCAGTATTGACTCTTCTTCTTCATTCAGAGTTTCAATGACACTGGCGATCATATCCTGATGAAATGCATCATGCATCTTCTTCGCTTCCATCCCTTTATCCGTCAGCTCCACAAGAACGACGCGTTTGTCTTCTTCTGTTCTTTTTCTCAAAAGATAGCCTTTTTTGATCAGCTTATCCACACCTGTTGTCAGTGTGCCCATGGTGATGTTCAGATCCCGTGAAATTTCAGTCATGGTTCTAGGTCTCTCATCACCTACTGCATGTATTGTATGCATTTCTGTAATTGTGAGATCACTTCCGTTATCACGAAGCGATTTTTCTTCAATCTCCAAAATGTCATGGAATAAATCTACTAATAGCTCGTTCAGTACGATCTTACTCTAGTTGATACGCTCCACCTTCTTCCTGTTTGTCGTTCATCATCGGTCACAAAGGACTCTTTTTCTATTTTTATAATAGCAGATTTCCAGTCCGATATCATCAGCAAGTTTAATGGCTTCATCAAAATTTCTTCCGATGTCCTCTGCAACATGGGCGTCAGAAGCCAGTGTCACATAACGACCACCATTCTCATAATACCCTTTATAGATACTTCTGAAAGAATGATACACTTCCCCAATCAGAGGTCTTTTCAGATTGATTTCCAGTGTCACATCTTCCCTGACCATCGTTTTGAATAGTGCGCTCAGTTCCTTCTCATACGCCTCATAACGAAGCTCCGAAAATCCGGAGTACCGGGTCGGATAATCGAAATGTGCCAGAGCATCAATAAACGAACTGTCCCGAACCATTTCTTCCGCATACCTGAGATATGTCCTGTAGAAATCTTTTTCGTTCTGAGACTTAAAGTATTTTCTGGAAGATAAATTGATTCCGTCCATTGTATGCAGTGAACCGATGACAATATCGAAATCATATTTTTCTTGTATTTCTCTTATTTTATCCGTGTATCTTCTGTCAAGGCCTAGTTCGATGCCCATAAGATAGGTATCACTTCTGTACTTCTCATAGAGCCTGAAGTATTCATCCACATCAAAATCAATGGGGAATCCACCGACCTCCAGGTAATTGAGATCCTTATGTTCTGTTGTGATCACACCCAGATTTTTCACTGCCGCTTCTTCTAAAATCTTCGTGATCTGCTCACTGGAATCAAATGAAAGTTCCGTGTGCATGTGTGTATCAAAAATCATCTGTATTTCTTCCTTTTTCACTCTCATCTTTTGTGTTTCAGTCTATGTTCTTATAAATCATCCTTTGTGTAAGAAGTGACGATTTCTCCGTAGAATATCTCGTGATAGTCTCCGTCCATGTAACTTGTCACATCTACGTCTCCACGAAGCATTTTAGGGTCTACCTTGTGATTGTAGATGATCTTGCATTCATAGAATATGTTAGCTTCCTTGACCACCGGTGTATCCATGGTTTTCGCCTTATACTGCGTCAGATTCGCTTCTGCCCACTTGTCTGTATCTCTGCCGGATAGGCTGCCCACTTTATTAAGAGCTTTCTTCATGGTGGATGTGGTAGGAATGGACACGGTGAACTCATCATTATCCTGAAGTAGTTCATGATTGTGCCTTGAATTTCTCACAAGGATTGTGAATACGGGTCTTCCCCATTCAAAACCGATGTTTCCCCAGCTGATGGTACTGACATTGACTTCGTCACCTTTTTTCACTGTGAGAAAAGCGCCCTGTCTGTGCAGATACTTGATGCTCTTGTCCAGATATCTTATAAATTCTACTGCCATAATTCATTTCCCTCCAAATTTCATTCTGTTTCTATTATACAGTATACTCTAATCAATTGTGTAAAATTTATAATTATTAATAAAAAATCTACAATTCTTACAGTATTTCTTTACAGCTTTTCAAAGGAGCGGATTTACGCTAATTTTCTCCGGATACCGTTTCGTAATCCCAGTCGATGATGCCGCCGAAGTCATATATCTCCTGATATCCCATTCGCACCAGTTCCTTTGCTGCCTGATTGCTTCTGTTACCGCTTCTGCAGTAAAGGAGATACGTTGCATCTTTATCAGGCAGAATCTCCTCCGCTTTATCCGGAATGGTATCCAGTGTCAGAAGAACTGCTCCATCTATGTGAGCCTCTGCATATTCCGCTTTTGTCCTTACATCGACAATGATAACCTCTTCTTCATCCATCATCTTCTTTGCCTCATCTGCAGAAATAACCTGTACCGTAGCTTCACTGTTTTTCTCTTCCTCTGTAGCTGGTTCTTCAGCACTGCATCCCACTGAGAATATCAGGGCAAGTGCAGCTGCTGCTGTTGCTAATATCTTATATTTCATTTCTTTTCTCCTCCGGTCTTTTCATTTTATTCGTGTATGTTCAAAAGAGACTGGACGCAAAATGTCCAGTCTCTCCTATCTAGTCTTCTTTTTGAACAGCTTCTTTTAAAGTATGCCATGCAAGCACAGCACATTTCACTCTCGCTGGCAGATTTGAGATCCCCTGAAGGATGGATGCTTCATCCAGCACATCTTCAAGATAGTCAATATCATTGATCTCTCTTTTGATCATGCCAAGGAAGATCTCGATGATTTCCATGGCTTCCTCTACTGTTTTTCCAGTTAGAAGATCCGTCATCATGGAAGCCGATGCCTGACTGATGGAACAGCCATGACCAGTATAGGCCAGGTCCTTGATGATTCCATCCTCGATCTTCGCCTCTATGGTGATGTCATCCCCACAGCTTGGGTTATGACCTCTTTCCTTATGAGTGTAGCCTTCGATTTCACGTCTGTTTCTCGTGTCTTTATTGTGTTCCAGGATTACTTCGGTATAGAGATTACTTAGATCCATATCCCATCCACCTCCTTACTTCGCTCAGGTTATCAACTAATGCATCTATTTCCTCTTTTGTATTGTAGAACGCGAAACTGGCTCTAGAGCATGTATAAACCTCCATGAAACGAAGAAGCGGCTGTGCACAGTGATGTCCTGCTCTTATGCCTACTCCATAGTTGTCCAGGATCATGGAAACATCATGAGGATGTATATCATCAACTGTGAAGCTGATGACAGCGCCCCTGTAATTCATATCTCTTGGTCCCACAATGCGGATATAAGGAAGTTCCTGAAGTCTTCTCAGTGCATATTCCGTAAGTTCCATTTCTTTTTCATGAATCACCTCATATGTGATTTCGCTGATATAATCTATGGCGGCGCCGAGAGATACTACACTTTCGATCCCTTGTGTCCCCGCTTCGAATTTAAATGGCAGCTCGTTGAAAGAGGTTTCTTCTTCATAAACATACTCAATCATATCTCCACCATAAAGGAACGGCTCCATCTTATCCAGGATTTCTTCTTTTCCGTATAAAACACCAACCCCAGTGAGGCTGTACATCTTGTGACCGGAAAAAACATAGAAATCACAGTCCATTTCAGTTACATTCACGGGCATATGGGCAACTGCCTGAGCACCATCGATAAGCACCTTGGCACCTACTTCATGTCCTCTTTCTATAATCTTGTCCACCGGGAAGATGCTTCCCAGTACATTGGACATATGTGTACAGGCAACGATTTTCGTTTTCTGATCGATTTTCTGAAGTTCTCCAAGGGGAAGTCTTCCCTCCGGGTCCACATACATGTAGACAAGATGTGCACCTGTCTTTTTAGCAATCTGCTGCCATGTCACAAGGTTTGCATGATGCTCCGCAATGGTAATCACAATCTTGTCCCCTGGATTCAGATGTTCCAGTGCATAGCTGTAAGCCACAAGATTGATTGCTTCTGTGGCATTCTTCGTGAAAATGATTTCCTTTGTGCTTCTGGCACCGATGAAGCCTCTTACCTTTTCTCTGACATTTTCGAAAGCTTCTGTGGCACGCATGCTAAGGACATGGGAACCCCTGTGGGGATTCCCATTAGCCTCATGATCATATTTAACAACTGCATCAAGCACCTGCTCTGGTCTCTGTGCAGTGGCAGCGCTATCGAGATAGATAATCTTTCTGCCATTGACTTCCTGTTTTAAAATCGGAAAATCTTCTCTGAAATCTCTCAAATTACTCACCTGTCAATTCTTTTTCTACTGCCTCCAGGATAATCTCCTGTATGGATTCAACGGGTATCAGATCAATGATCGGTCTGATATGGGACTCAATGATGATCTTCTTTGCTTCCGTTTCGCTCATTCCTCTAGACATAATATAGAATAACTTTTCTGCGTCGATTTGTCCATTGGAAGCTGCATGATTTCCTATGACATCATCCTCTCTGCAGAGCAGAAGCGGAATCGCATAGGATTTCACCTTAGGGCTCAGAAGAATCGTAAACTCTTCCTCATTTCCTTCAGAATGGGTAGACCCCTTCTTGAAATCAAGAGTTCCTCTGAATGCTTTCTTGGACTTGTCTTTCAGTGCTCCCTTGAAGATCATGTCTGAATTGGTCTTCTTTCCGAAGTGATTCATATGGTGGGAAAGGTCGATGACTCTTTCTCCGAAGCCCAGATATACACTCTTGACATGTCCTTCGGATTCATCACCCAGAAGATCTGACATATAGTTCACTACGGCTTCTTTTCCGCCAAGTTCAACTGATATATAGTTTATCTTTCCGGATTCCTGTACGGTTGAATATCTGGATTCCAGATGTCTGGAGACAGAGTTGAGTCTCTGAATCTTGATGATGTTCAGCTCCGCTCCTTCAGCGACACTGATCTTATTCAGTATATTGGAGAATGTCACTGCATCATCAGATGAATAGTCCATGATCAGATTCATTTTAGAACCTTTCTCAAGAACAATCACATTCTTTTCAATCAGAGTGTCGTTCTCTCTTCCAAGAACATGTGAGATATGAATGCTCTGTTCTTCGTTCTCTTTCACGTGAACGTAAAGACCTGCATTGTGGTGGTCCTCCACCATCCCGACCATGTCTCTGTTGACCCCTTTAAAATCTTCTGATAAAGGAAGATCTTCATTTGCCAGATTGCTATACCCTTCACCCTCTATGGATTTGTAGGTATATTCTTTTCCAATGCTTACTTCCACGGCATTAAGAAGCAGCTCGTTAGCCTTGACCCATCTGAAACTCAGTCTGGGTAAGACATTATATGATTCTTTTATTGCGCTCATTCATCCACCTCTATCCTATCGTTCCTTCAAGTTCCAGTGTGATCAGATTATTCATTTCCACAGCATATTCCAGTGGCAATTCCTTGGAAATCGGCTCAACGAATCCTCTTACGATCATCGCCTTCGCTTCTTCCTCTGATATTCCCCTGGTCATGAGATAATAGATCGCTTCTTCTGAAATTCTTCCGATCTTTGCTTCATGTCCCAGATCCACATCATCATTGTTGATATCAATCACAGGGATCGTGTCTGATCTTGATTCATTGTCCAGCATCAGAGATTCACACGTCACAGTGGACTTGGAACCATGGGCGTTTGGTGCAACTCTTAGAAGACCTCTATAGATCGCCTGTCCGCCTGATTTTGAGATGGACTTGGAGTTCACAGTGGAAGTTGTGTTTGGTGCTGCGTGAACCACTTTAGATCCTGTATCAAGAAGCTGTCCCTTACCGGCGAAAGTTACACCAGTAAACTCTGCTCTTGCGCCTTCCCCTCTTAGAATACTCATAGGGTACAGCATGGACACCTTGGACCCGAAGGATCCGGATACCCATTCAATGGTACCGTTCTTATCCACTACAGATCTCTTTGTGTTCAGGTTGTACATATTCTTCGACCAGTTTTCAATGGTTGAATATCTCAGTGTGGCGTCTTCCTTGACATAGAGCTCAACAGCTCCGGCATGAAGATTGTTTACTGAATACTTCGGTGCAGAGCATCCTTCGATGAAATGACAGTAAGCACCCTTTTCAATGATGATGAGCGTATGCTCAAACTGTCCTGCTCCTGGTGCATTCAGTCTGAAATAGGACTGAAGTGGAATATCCAGCTTCACACCCTCCGGTACATATACGAAGGATCCGCCGGACCAGACTGCGCCATGAAGGGCAGCAAACTTATGGTCGGTGTTGGGGATCAGCTTCATGAAGTACTGCTTCACGATATCCTCATACTCTACCAGAGCTGTTTCGATATCTGTATAGACTACCCCCTGCTTCACAAGTTCTTCCTTGATGGAATGATATACGACTTCAGAGTCGTATTGTGCTCCTACACCTGCCAGGGACTTTCTTTCCGCTTCCGGAATCCCCAGTCTCTCGAAGGTATCCTTGATTTCATCCGGAACATCATCCCAGGAAGTATTCATGTTCTTTGATTTCGGCTTGACATAAGTAACAATATTTTCAATGTCAAGATCAGATATATCCGGCGCCCAGGTAGGAACATCCAGCTGATGATAGACCTTCAGTGATTCCAGTCTGTAATTCAGCATCCATTCCGGTTCGTTCTTCTTCGCGGATATTTCTCTTATGATGTCTTCTGTAAGTCCTGATTCGGACTTGTAGTCGTATTCGAACTCATTCTTGATGTCATATACGCCTCTGTCCAGATCTTCTATATAAGTTTTATTTCTTTTTTCCATTCTGCCTCACCTTTCGCTTCCCTGTACTTGACATATCCGTTCTTGTTGATTTCATTTGCAAGGGATATATCTCCAGTGTCTACGATCTTACCATCTACCATTACATGAACCACATCCGGATTCAGGTAATCAAGTATGTTGTTGTGGTGGGTGATAATTACAATGGCGTTATCTTCACTCTTGAAGTCGATAACACCCTTGGATACAATCTTGACTGCATCCACGTCTAGACCTGAATCTGTTTCGTCAAGGATTGCAAGCTTCGGATTCAGTATTCTCATCTGAAGAATCTCATTCTTCTTCTTTTCTCCGCCTGAGTATCCCATGTTCAGATATCTCTGTGCATAAGAACGATCTATATCAAGTTCCTTCATTTTCTCTGTCAGTTCCTTCTTGAACTGTATTGCCTTTACAGGTTTCTCTGTGATCTGAGCTTTCGCTGTTCTTAAGAAATTCTCAACAGTGATTCCAGGGATTTCCTGTGGAGCCTGGAAAGATAGAAAGATTCCTTTTTTAGCTCTTTCATTCACAGCATCTTCTGTGATATCCTCATTTTCAAACAGGATGGTTCCTTCTGTAACTTCGTACTTCGGGCTACCCATGATGACGTTAGCCAGAGTGGATTTTCCCGCTCCGTTTGGTCCCATGATTACATGAACTTCACCTTTGTTTACGACAAGGTCAAGACCTTTCAGGATTTCTTTGTCTTCAACCTGGCTTTTGAGGCCAGTTATTCTTAATAATTCTGCCATTCTAACTCTCCTTCAATTCTGAGCATTTTAATCTGATATTACCTGTTCCATTTTAACCTTTTATGGTTATAGAGTCAACACGATAAAGCACTTAATTTAGATTTTTTTGATTGATAAAAAAAGCAAAAAGCCTGAAAATCAACACTTTCCGACTTTTTGCGATTGCACAATTTAATTAATTGCCTTTAGTACAGCGGATACTTTCTGCATAGGTCTGCCACTTTTTCACGTAGTTCCGATAAATCATCCTCTCTATGGGTAATCGCATAATCGATATACTCAACCATAGTTCTGATTTCCTCTTCCTTGAATCCTCTCGTCGTTACTGCAGCACATCCCATTCTAAGACCTGATGTGACAAAGGGGCTTCTGGTTTCAAAAGGTATCGTATTCTTGTTTGTTGTAATACCAATGGTGTCCAATAGCTTTTCCGCATCTTTTCCTGTGATATCCTTATTGTTCAGATCCACAAGAATCAGATGATTGTCAGTACCACCGGAAACAAGTCTGTATCCTCTCTTTGCAAGTTCCTCTGCCAGAGTCTTTGTATTTTTAAGAACCTGTTCCATGTATACTTTAAACTCGTCGCTCATAGCTTCCTTGAAGCAGACAGCTTTTGCTGCAATCACATGCTCCAGAGGACCGCCCTGCATTCCAGGAAACACGGATTTATCCACTGCCTTGGCATGCTCCGCTTTACAAAGCACTGCGCCCCCTCTTGGACCTCTCAGTGTTTTATGCGTTGTGGTTGTGACAAAATCCGCATAAGGAACCGGACTCATATGATGACCCGTTGCAACCAGACCTGCGATATGAGCCATATCCACCATGAAATAAGCCCCTACTTCTTTTGCGATTTCTGAAATCCTCTCAAAATCGATTTTTCTGGGATATGCAGAAGCACCTGCTACAATCATCTTCGGCTTCTCACGGAGAGCCATCTCTCTCAGTGCATCATAATTGATTGTTTCAGACTCATGGTCCACTCCATAAGAAACAAAATCATACAACTTCCCTGAGAAATTCACCGGACTTCCATGGGTCAGATGACCGCCATGTGATAAATCCATGCCCAGAATCTTATCCCCTGGTTCAAGTACTGCCATGTAGACAGCCATATTCGCCTGGGAACCTGAGTGGGGCTGTACATTGGCATGCTCCGCACCAAAAAGTTCTTTCATTCTTTCTATGGCCAGAGTCTCCACCTTATCTACCACATGACATCCGCCATAATATCTCTTATTCGGATATCCTTCCGCGTATTTATTGGTCAAGGCTGTTCCCATAGCTTCCATCACGGCTTTAGATGTGAAATTCTCTGACGCGATGAGCTCAATGTTATATTCCTGTCTCTTCTCTTCTTCTTCGATGAGATCAAAGATCTCTCTGTCCACATGTTTCAAATACTTACTGTCCATTTCTACCCCCTATTAATAAACAACTGACAACAGATTGTTGTCCACATGTTTTAATCATATCAATCCTGAGAGTTTTTGTATATTAAAAAGTCGTAAAAATGAACGATTTATCATCCTTTCGGATTTCCGCTGAAAATGTAATGGTTTTCTCAACAATTTAATCCTATAGGCATGAATCTATTCATTCACGATTCTATTCATGCTGGAAATTCCTTTTGTCCATGGGAACGTTTCCTTCAGGTTCAGCTATTTCAATAACCCACGCCTTCCCTTATAATGGAATGAGACAATATTTAAATGAGGAGATTACTTTATATGGATAACAGAAGATTAATCAAACTCGCAACATCAGCGGGACAAATCATCCTCGAGTCCGGTGGAGAAATTTATCGGGTGGAAGATACAATAACTAAAATTCTGAATTCCTATGATATCAGAGATGCGGAAAGTTTCGTAACACCAACCGGCATCATGGTTTCTCTCACAGACATGCAGGGTGATGTCATTTCACTGATCCACAGAGTATCGAAAAGCACAGTGGATCTGGAGAAAGTCGCACTGGTAAACTCCTTATCCCGAGATCTTATGGTCCACCCTCTGCCTCTTGATGAGCTTGAACGCAAACTGAAGGAGATTTCGGATAAAGAACCCTATTCCATAAAATTTCAGCTGCTCATGGCAGCGCTTTGCGGATTTTCGTTCACCTTTCTTTTTGGAGGCAGCGTGATAGATGCCACTGTATCCTTGTTCATCGGGATTTTCGTCAGACTTCTGCAGCTGGTGACAAGAGAAATCAAACTCAATGCCATCTTCATCAACATCATCGGCGGTGCTCTGGTGGCGATTCTTGTAACAGTCTTCACAAAAATCATCCCCTTTGAAACCAATCAGGATACCATCATCATCGGTTCCATCATGCTTCTTGTGCCGGGCATCGCTTTCACAAATGGTATAAGAGACACGCTCATGGGAGATTACCTCTCTGGTGTATCCAAAGGAATGGAAGCATTTCTGATTGCAGTCGGCATAGCAATAGGCGCAGGATTCGGACTTGCACTGATGGGAGGGTTTTAATATGATTCTTGAGCTTATTATGGCCTATCTCGCATCTCTAAGCTTTGCCTACATATTCAATCTGAATCGGAGGACCGCATTGTTATCAGCCATCGGAGGTTCCATAGGATGGCTCTTCTATCGTCAGGGTCTTATCCTTTTCCAGGACAGTAACATCGCATATTTTCTGGGTGCGGTAGCCCTTTCCTATTATGCGGAAATCATGGCAAGAAAAACCCGAACACCTGTGACAAGCTATATAACCCCTGCCCTTATACCACTGGTGCCTGGCAGTGGACTGTATCGGACCATGCTCCAGTCCCTGGAGGGAAATTACAACGAAGCCCTCCGTGAAGGAATCACCACCATAATGGCCTCCGGTGCACTGGCCATAGGAATTCTTATGGTTTTTACAATGATCAAGATCTACTATCTCATAAAAAGGAGATTGACTCATGAAACGAACTAAGCTGGTTTATGCAAATCGAGACGAGGATATCAAGGAAAAAGTGAAGATGACCATGAAGAAGTATCATATCACTGAAGAAGACCTCATCGAAATCCGTTACTCGGAAAAAGACAGCACAAAAAATGCACTTATCATCTATAACAGCAGATAGCAAGGAGGAACTCTTTTGAATAAAATAAACACCATTCTGTTCGATCTGGACGGAACATTACTCTCAATCAACATGAAGGACTTTGAAAATATCTACTACAGCAGCCTTTCAGCATCTTTCAAAGACATCATGCCACCAGATAATTTCATGAAAATTCTCTATGGTTCTGTCATGGCCATGGTGAATAATACAGAACATAGAACCAATGAAGAAGTCTTCATGGAAGCCATGAAGACTCATGTGAATGACGACCTGGAGAAGTATGCGGACATGTTCAGCACATACTACAAGAATGACTTCGATGTACTGAAGGAAGCGGTTCTGGATACTACAGAAATGCAGGAGGCAACAAAAGCTTTAAAGAGCAAGGGCTACAATCTTGTCATCGCAACCAATCCGCTGTTTCCGAAGGAGGCCATCGAGAAAAGAATCCAATGGAGCGGCATCGACCGCAGCGACTTCTCCTATGTGAGCTACTTTGAAAAGAATCACTACTGCAAGCCGAATCTTCAATACTACGAAGAGATTCTGGAAAGCATCGACAAGAGACCGGAAGAATGCATGATGGTAGGCAATGACGCCCTCGAGGATCTTATTGCAGGCAAACTCGGAATCACCACATATCTGGTCACAGATCATCTGCTGAACCGAAATGAAGTTGAAATCAAAGCTGACCATATCGGAGACTACAAAGATTTTCTCCTTTTCGCGAAAAACATGCCAGCAGTTAAATAACATGCATCCAACAGGAGAAAGAAGCCTGAACATCGCTGTTCAGGCTTCTTTTCTATTTAGGGGTTTTTTAATGCAATACTTTTACCTTTTTCTTACAAGGCCGATAATCCAAAGTAATATCAGCGCACCACCGATTGCTACGATGAAGCTCCATATATTAAGTCCAGTCGCTGGTCCTAATCCAAGAAGTCCTGCAACCCAGCCACCGATGAAGGCACCAATGATACCTACAATGATGTTTGCGACAATACCCATACTGGCATCTTTACCTGCAATCATGCTGGCTATCCAACCGGATATACCACCTAGAATCAACCATACAATAATATTTGATACTTCTGGCATAAAATAATACCTCCTGTAAAAAGATTTGTTCTGCTTGAACTATTGTATCAGTTCTTGCTGTCATTATATCTTTTTCGGATCAAGATAGTCAACGGCTGGAACCCTTTATTTGCAAGTGTTTTCATAATGTTTCACTGGAATTTTTATTTGCATTAAACTATTCATAATTTTTAAAAAAACGCCATCGTTTAATCACAGGGTTTTAACACATTGGTTATATCCAGTACACTTCTTGACGAGGTTCTTTGTTGAATAATGCTAAATATTTTCTGAAAACAGACTATCTGAATCCGCTCTGCCAGTTCTGAACCACCGAAACAGCAGGAAAGAGAATATGACGAACAGACCATAGATCATTGTGAACCAGAAGGCGAATCCGGTCACCGAATCAAGAATCCCTTTCACAAGACGCACAGGCCTCATGATATCCCAACTGTTGAAGCGCAGAAATCTTCCTACGAATACACCAAAAGATGATGCAAGAGAAATCAATGCCACCGCTGCAAAAGAAATCATGTTTCCTTTTCTTCTCCTGAGATAGTCATGAAATCTGTACAAGGATTCCATACCAATGCCGAGTGCATAGAAAGCGCCAAGAGCGATCAGCAGTAATTTCGCCCACTGCATGATCTCCATGGAATATCTGGTTCCATCCAGTCCGGAATAAGGCTCCACTGGAATCGACCAGATCATCTGATCATTGGTGAGATGTATGAAGTCTGTAATCATGTAAATCGCATTGGGAAAAAAGAAAAACCACAGCAAGAAAAGGACTCCTCTCTTCCACGTCCTCTCCGCTTTCATCCCCTGTTTCATGAAAACCAGAGGCAAGGATGCGAGAATCACATTCCAGACCATCATGATGAAGAGAAAGCTTCCTGAATACAGAAACAGGACCATTGATAAGACTCCATAAGTTAAGATAAAGTAAGCGATATTTTTATACAGACCCATTCTTCTTCCTCCGATTCTTTGCTGCAAACCATCTCCGTAATAGCATTTGATGGTTTACCCTTAATAATGTAGCCTCTACTTATGCGCGTTTTCCTACCTGTATTGTAGCAAGTATGAAGAAAAACCGACATAAGAAAACAAGATATTCATCCTATAATTGAAACCGTGATCTTACATGCAGTCTTCAGAAATGACAATGCACCCTGGAAAGTATTCGTCTGTTACTCTCCAGGGTACATTGAAGTATTCAGTATGCACCGAACCTATTTATTTGTATCAATGAATTTCCAGCCGTTCTTGAAGTAATCAAGCCCCGACATGATGGTGAAGAATACTGCCACATACATCACAACCGGTGGGAAAATGCTGAAGAAGGACTCCAGGAAAGGAACACTCTGGAATAAATCCATAAGATACTGTTCCTGTGTCGAGATCAGATGAATCAGCATGGAGATGATTGCAATGATCTGGGTAGTGGTCTTGATTTTCCCCCAGATACTAGCCGCAATGACAACCCCTTCATTGGCTGCTATGGTTCTCAGCCCGGAAACCGCAAACTCTCTTGCTATGATCACCACTGCTACCCAGGCGCCAATCAGGTTGTATTCCACCAGTGCAATCAGCGCGGATGTCACAAGCAGTTTATCTGCCAGTGGATCCATGAACTTTCCGAAATTAGTGATAAGATTGTCTCGTCTGGCAATCTTACCATCCAGATGATCCGTGTATGCTGCGATACTGAATACAATCGTCGCCAATGTGACGTTATATGGTATCTGATTTACTGATACGAGAATCAGAAAAACTGGTACTAGAAACATTCTAAACAATGTCAATTTATTTGGTAAATTCATATTATCCACTCCAAATCGCTTCTATTCGCTTTAATTTAAAATCTGAAAAACAGGGCTTTGTATTATCTACATCAATATCTTCTCATATTCTTCACTTTTTCACAAGAAGAACTACTCTTCCAGATCGAATTCATTCAACAGCACCTGTCTTGGTTTAGAACCGTCTCTTTCGGAAATGACTCCGCGATCTTCCAGTTCATCCATGATCCGTGCAGCACGGTTATATCCTATCCTCATCTTTCTCTGCAGAAATGACGTGGATGCCTGCTGGTTTTCCACAACCACTTTGACCGCATCTCTATAAAGTTCATCCCCCTCATCAGACTGATCTGAATCTCCTTTTCCCTTTTCGATGTGATTGATGATATCTTCGTCATATGAAAGCTTATCTTTATGCACTTTGATTCTAGACACAATGGCTTCCACTTCTTCCTCAGAAATAAAAGCCCCCTGTATTCTCTTCGGCTTCTGCTCTCCTACCGGATAGTAGAGCATATCTCCTTTTCCAAGCAGCTTTTCTGCACCGCCCGAATCCAGAATCGTTCTGGAGTCTATGGCACTGGATACAGCAAAGGAGATTCTCGAAGGGATATTCGCCTTGATTACGCCCGTGATGACATCCACAGAGGGCCTCTGTGTTGCAATAACAAGATGCATACCGGCAGCTCTTGCCATCTGTGCAAGTCTTGCGATGTAATCCTCCACTTCATTGGCCGAAACCATCATAAGGTCTGCGAGTTCATCTACAATAATGACGATGTAGGGTAAACTCTGAAGTTCCTTTTTCTTTTTGGCAATCTCATTGAACCCTTCAATATTTCTGACACCATGTTCTGCAAAGGACTGATATCTTCTTGTCATTTCATTGACTGCCCAGTTCAGTGCTCCTGCAGCCTTCTTAGGGTCTGTCACGACAGGAATGAGCAGGTGAGGAATGCCGTTGTACACATTCAGTTCCACCACCTTAGGATCGACCATAAGGAGTCTTACGTGTTCAGGATCGTATTTATACAGTATCGAAATGATAAGTGAATTTATACATACACTCTTACCAGAACCTGTGGCTCCTGCAATAAGCACATGCGGCATTTTAGATAAGTCCCCAATGATCGCTTCGCCTGAGATATCTTTTCCCAAAGCTACAGAGATTTTCTTTGTGCTCCTCTGAAACTTCGGATCTTCGATCACTTCCCTTAAGTATACTGGAGTGGTTTCCTTATTGGGAATTTCAATACCCACAGCAGCCTTTCCAGGTATAGGCGCTTCGATTCTTACACCTCTGGCAGCAAGCGCCAGTGCAATATCATCTGACAGATTCACGATTCTAGAAACTTTGACCCCGGCTTTCGGCTGAAGCTCGTATCTGGTGACAGAGGGTCCTTTGGATACATTGATTACTCTGGCTTCCACACCAAAGGACATCAGAGTCTCCTCCAGTTTTTTCGCATTTTCAATGATCTCATTACGGTCTTCATTGGCAAGCATTCCTTTGATGTTCTGTTTCAGCAGTGCAATTTCCGGAAATTCATATAGAGGTTTTTCAAGCTCATCAAGTCCAATCTGACTTCCTTCAATTTCACCGGAATCCTCATTGGCAGCCTTTCTCTTTTCCTCAGTGATTCTAGGCTTCTCTTCAGCTTTTGCGCTTCTCTGTTCCTGAACCGGTGCATTGTTTTCCGTTGACTTGCTCTTTTCCGGATCAGTCGGGGCTCCTTGTGCATTTCTGCCGAGAATCTGAATCTCTCTGGACACCTCATCCTCTTTTGATAAAACCCGCTCCAGTCCATCGTTTTCTTCCAGATCAAGATTTATGAAGGGAGATTGCGTTACTTCTGGTTGTTCAGATTCTTCATGTACCTCTTCATTCTGATTCATCATTTCAAGAATCTTCAGCTTATCCTGGATTTTCTTTTCTTCAGGAGTATCCTTCTTCAGCTCTTTCTGTGCCTGAACCTCTTCTCTTTTCACAGCAATCTTATCTTTCGCCTCAATTCTTGCCTGATTGCTTTTCTTAAGCATGTCATAGATTGTAGTATTGAAAACAAGAATGATTGCAACTACATACAGACAACCGGCTATGATATAGGTCCCCAGAGGTCCAAGAAGACGGTAGAATGGTACGGCCAATGACAACCCGAGTATTCCGCCATGGTTGATGTCATTGATATTCATGAGATTTTTCAGCGTAACCATAAATCCTTCCCTGTGAACTGCTTCCATTCGATTTAATGATAAGAGCATTGCAGTAACCAGCACCACAAGAAGGATTCCATAGGTCTTCTTATTGGAAAATAGCCATGGTCTTCGAATGATGAGCGCTGTGCCCATCAGCATGAAAATAAACGGAAAAATATAAGCCATCACGCCTAGGATCGCGATCAGAATCTCTTTGATGCTTTCTCCCAGTATCCCCACGCTTCCAGATACCATGGAAATAAACGAAAAAATCCCCAGACCCAAAAGTGCCAGCCCTATGAGTTCCTGATAGAAATATTTTCTTTTTTCCTCTACTGCTTTCACAGCCGTTCTGCTTCCAGTTCTTTTTCCGGATGCTTTGGCAGTTGTTTTTCCACGAGTAGAAGTAGATGATTTTGTTTTCGATGCAGACCCGCTTTTATTTCCGGCTGCGGTCCTTTTGCTGCTGCTTGTTTCTTTCAAGAAAACTACCTCCACAATCTCTATAGATTAGATAATACCTATATTCTACCACATTCTATGACGCAATTGAAACAATCAGCGGGTCGGGCTTGAACTTCCTTATGGGATACACAGAAACAATACCGGTTCTGCATTCACTTCGGAAAATATGGGACTCCTTGATGAGAAAAGGAACATGACTATATAATAAAGCTGAAAAACCATGGAGGTTGAAATGAAAGACATAGATCGATTTGTCCGAACATACATTCAAGGTAGAGTAAATGTGATGGAAATCTGGGTGGACAGAGAGACCGGAGTGAACTATATCTACCATGCTGCAGGGTATTCAGGCGGACTGACTGTGCTTCTGGACCAGGATGGAAAACCTGTCGTAACACCACAAATGGATCTTCCGTATTAAGCGGGATCTCCACGTCGTAAAACCACACCCGCAAAAGAGAACGTCAGAAAGCATCATAGCGGCTACGATGCTTTTTCTGCTTGTCCCCTGAAAAGAAGCCCTTCGGAAAATCGACGCAAGACTTCCATCCTGCCAGCAAACTTCCTGATATGACTTTCAAAAACTGCTTCTTGGTCTGCAAACCGGTATCTTGGATTACAATTTAGGGATTTTTGTTGAAAATCATATTTTTATTGATTAACAATAAAAATATGTTATAATACAATAAAAGGAGGATTCACTATGCATCCTAAAATTACGATTGACAGACCTGATTTTAAAATACTGTACTTGCCGCTTCTACTTGTCGCCCTTTTCCTTCTTGGTGCTGGATGCACCAGGAACAGTAACCATGAACTTTCACCGAAATCTGATCCAAAGTACACTGTAACCTTCGTAAATATGTCACAGGAGCTAATTTCTGAAATCCGCTTTCAGCAGAACCTCTCTAGTGGTGGCAGCATGAACGCAGATGGTTCCCCTTTAAAACGTGGTGAGAGGCTTTTCTTTGATTTTGACACGCCCGACACCGGGGCCTTATTCTCGGTATTAGATGAAGAAAAAAATATACTTGCTGCTGAAACTGTAACATTCAGTTTTGATGAGGAAAATAAAATGACGATTCATATAGAGAATGACAAAGAAAATCTGATCTTCAATGTCACTTCTCCCTGATCATTATCTTATCCCTCTCTCCTGGAATGAGTCGTTAAAATATTATATGTCTGCAATAAAAACGGGACAGCATCTGCTGTCCCGTAACTTTTATTCCTGCTCTTTTTCAGATTTTTCAGCTTTTTCCTTCTTTTCCATGTCGATGAGCGCATCTCTTCTGGAAAGATTGATTCTCCCCTGGTTGTCGATTTCTGATACCTTCACGAGGATTTCATCTCCTACTTCTACGATATCTTCCACCTTTTCCACTCTCTTCATATCAAGCTTAGAAATATGAACCAGACCTTCCTTGTTAGGAAGAATTTCAACGAAGGCACCAAATGGCATGATCTTGATGACTTTACCAAGATAAATCTCACCAGGTACAACTTCCTTGACAATACCTTCAATGATGGAAATCGCTTTCTTCACCATTTCGATATCAGATCCACCGACAAATACCTTACCTGTATCATCGATATCAATCTTCACTCCGGTTTCTGCGATAATCTTGTTGATTACCTTACCACCGGAACCGATGACGTCTCTGATCTTATCAGGATTGATGTTCAGCGTGAAGATCTTAGGTGCATACTGAGAAACTTCCGGTCTTGCTTCCTTGATGGACCCTTCCATTACTTTCAGGATTTCAAGTCTTGCAGTCTTCGCATCTCTGATGGATTTTTCGATAATGGTTGGTGAAAGACCGGCAATCTTGGTATCAACCTGGATTGCAGTGATCCCTTCTGTTGTTCCAGCCACCTTGAAGTCCATATCGCCGAAGAAGTCTTCCACGCCCTGAATGTCTGTCACTACTTCTTCTCTTACAAGATCATCTGTAGTAAACAGCCCCATGGCGATACCAGCTGCCGGTCTCTTCAGTGGAACACCTGCATCAAGCAGTGCCAGAGTGGATGCACAGACAGATGCCTGTGATGTGGATCCGTTTGAAGAAAGCACTTCAGATACCACTCTGATGGTGTATGGGAAGTCTTCTTCGCTTGGGATAAGTGGTTCAATGGCTTTTTCTGCCAGAGCACCATGACCGATTTCTCTTCTTCCTGGTCCTCTCATTGGTCTTGTTTCACCAACGGAGTAGGATGGGAAATTATAGTGATGGATATAACGCTTGCTTTCTTCTTCACTTACGCCGTCGAGAATCTGGATGTCTCCGATTGCGCCCAGTGTAGTCACTGCCATGACCTGAGTGGAACCTCTGGAGAATACCCCTGAACCATGGGTTCTAGGCAGTACTGCAACTTCTGAGGAAAGCTTTCTGATTTCATCGAATCTTCTTCCATCCACTCTCTTGTGTTCCAGAATCGCCATATCTCTGACAGTTTCCTTCTGCAGCATATATAAGGTTTCAGCAATATCGCTTTTCCCTTCAGGATACTTCTCTCCGAACGCTTCAGCTACCTTAGCCTTCACTTCGTCAAGCTTTACGCTTCTTTCTGCTTTGTCCACGATGTGCATGGCTTCAGCAACCAGATCTCCTGCAAACGCTCTGACTTCCTTTTCGATTTCCTCGTCAAGGGTATACAGTACAGGAACTTTCTTCTCTTTACCGTATTTTTCAGTAAGCTCTTTCTGCATGGCAATGATCGGCTGACAAGCTTCGAATCCGAACTGGATTCCCTTGATCATTGTATCTTCGTCCACTTCCTGAGCACCAGCTTCGATCATCATGATTCTCTCATCTGTGGCACAGACTGTCAGTGACAGCACGCTTTCTTCTCTCTGCTTTGATGTCGGATTCACAACGAATTCTCCATCGATGTATCCGATCATTACAGCGGCCAGAGGCGTTGTGTAAGGAATGGATGAAAGCAGCAGTGCAGTTGCTGCAGCATTGATTGCCAGAATCTCTGGAAGATTGTCATTTTCCACGGAAAGCACGGTGCACACAACCTGTACATCATTTCTGTAACCTTTCGGGAACAGAGGTCTCAGCGGTCTGTCAATGGCTCTTCCTGAAAGAATCGCTTTCTCCGAAGGTCTTCCTTCTCTCTTGATAAATCCTCCTGGAATCTTACCAACAGCATACATTTTTTCTTCATAATCTACAGCCAGAGGGAAAAAGTCGATCCCGTCTCTTGGCTTCTCGGAAGAATTCGCATTGACCATGACTACTGTATCTCCATAATTCATGAAAATAGCAGCATCAGACAGCATGCCTCTTTCTCCGAACTCGATACCGAAATTTCTTCCAGCTAATTGAATTTCCTGTTTGATTTGCATTGATTCATCTCCTTTTTGTTCTGCCTCCACAAGCGTTCAAAAATTAAATGAGTCCTTGGATCCGATAAATTTTTTAAAAATCAAAAAATCAACATGTTGCATTCTTTGATTTTTAAAAAACATCAGATGAGAATCTTTAAATTGAAACGGCTTATGGGGCTTTGTAATACTCTACTTGAATAAAAGCTCTATATGAAAAGCTTTATATCCAGTATATACTAAAAGCCTGCTTCAGAAAAGCAGGCTCAGAGTACATTTTTTAATTATCTTCTGATTCCAAGCTTCGCTATGATATCTCTGTATCTTTCAATATCCTCAGCCATCAGATAGTTAAGAAGACCCCTTCTCTGACCAACCATCATAAGAAGACCTCTTCTTGAATGGTGATCCTTCTTGTGGATCTTAAGATGCCCTGTCAAAGAGTTGATCCTCTCTGTGAGCAGTGCGATCTGCACTTCTGGTGAACCTGTGTCACCTTCGTGTCTTGCGTGTTCCTGGATGATCTCCAGCTTTCTTACCTTATCCATTTGCTTTACCTCCTGATCAATTATCCCCTATGACCATGTTAAAAGACAGCAAACCTAATAACATAGTTCATGGTTCGTTACGTATTATATCATACTGAAGCCTGTACTGCAATTATAAAAGCACAGAAAGTTCCTGCTCTGCAGCATACTTCTCATCTTTTCTAAGCTGTTCTACAAGCTCATCCAGCGTTTCATACTTTTCTTCATCTCTCATGTACTCCACAAAGTACAGCTTCACTTCTTCCCCGTAGATTTCACGGTCAAAATCCAGAATATAGGTTTCTATGCTCAGATTCTTTCCATCCACTGTCGGATTGTATCCGACTGAGGTGATGCTCTTGTGCAGTGTTCCATCCATCATGACATTTGTATAATAAACACCTGTTTTAGGAATCACATACTTCGTGTCATAACTCATATTGGCAGTGGGGAATCCCAGTTTTCTGCCGAGTTTCTTTCCACCGATGATGGTTCCTCTCAGCATAAAGGGTTCAAAGAGCAGCTTATTCGCTTCACTCATTTTCCCTTTGAGTATCAGATTTCTGATTCTGGTGCTGCTGATGACATCATCATTACTCAAGGCAGCATCCATGACAAAGAGTTTGAAGCCATGTTTTTCCGCCATTTCTCTTAAGGTGTCCACGTTCCCTTTGTTCTGATATCCATACTTATAGTTGAATCCCACCACAAAACCTTTGGCATTGAAGTCGTTGATCAGACTGAGTATGAAATCATCCGCTTCGGTCTGCATGTATTCCATGGTAAAAGACACAAAAATTGTTGCATCTACCCCTTTTGCCTTAAGGAGATGGATTTTCTGCTTATTGTCCATGAGAAGTTTTGGTGCCAGTTCAGGTTTTGCCACAGTCAGAGGATGATTTTTGAAAGTATAGACTGCACTTTTCAGGCCATCAGCCATGGCTTCGTCCACTACCTTGTTTATCAGTGTCATGTGGCCTTTGTGAAGACCATCAAAACTCCCCAGAGCAATGTAAGTACCCTCTTTAAAATCTTCCTTGACATTTTCATCAATTATTATCATTTCAAACCTCACATAAGATTTACTTTTAGATAAAGGAAATCTTCTTTCCTCTCTACTATCCCCAACAGATCCCCTTTTTCAGAGTATCCTCTGTAAAGCCCCTCTTCGATGGAACTTATCAGTCTGCCGTCTTTCACCTTCACTCCATTGACGACAAGCTTGAGAAACCTGTCCGAAATAGTGATGTCCTTGTAGTCTGACAGAACGGCATCCATCTGAATCAGATGTTTTTCATATCCGTCCTTTTCAAGCGTTTCCAGTGTGACAGCATTCTCCATGGAAAATGCTCCTGTACCTTCACGTATAAGACTCGTCATGATAGCACCACACCCAAGCTTCTGTCCAAGGTCATCAATGATGCTTCTAACATACGTACCTTTGGAACAGGAAAGAAGTATTTCACCCTCATCCTCTTCAAATGAGACGAGCTCAATGTCAAATACATGAATCTTTCTCTTCTCACGGTCAACTTCTATTCCTTCCCGCGCCAGATCATACAGTCTTCTCCCGTTGATCTTCAAGGCGGAAAACATAGGCGGAAGCTGCATGGACTCACCAAGAAACTCTTTCAGTTTCTCTCGTACAAGTTCTTCTCCCGGTATAGTCTTTCCAGTGTCCTGCACTTCACCAAAAGCATCCAGTGTATCTGAAATCTTGCCAAGCCTGAACCCGGCCCGATAAACCTTGTTGCCTGCCATGATATATTCCACAAGCTTTGTAGCCTTTCCTATACAGACAGGAAGGACTCCTTCCGCTTCAGGATCCAGTGTGCCTGTATGGCCCACTTTCTTTATTCTAGACAGTCTTCTCACAGCCGCCACTGCGGCGAAAGACGTCATGCCTTTTTCTTTATAAAGGTTGATTACTCCGTTCAAACAGCTCTCATCCTTTCTATTTCCTCTAGAATCAGACGCTTCGCTTCTTCCAGAGACTCTGCTTTGATATTGCAGCCCGCCGCTCTGACATGTCCGCCACCGTCAAACTTCCCGCATAGTGAAGACGCATCGATTTCAAGTTTGGTTCTCACACTGACCCTGAAAAATCCTTCTGCCTCTTTCAGCAGAACTGAGACATCCGCTTCGGGTGGCTCCAGTCCATAATTCACAATATCTCCCGAATCCCTGTCGGAAATCGAAAGGATATTGAAATCATTGGCTTCAAGATTCATGACGGAAACGAAACCTTCCATGTAGCTTTCCAGCGTCATCAGCGCTCTTCCAAGCAGCTTGATTCGCTTGAATTCTGATGTACTGAACAAGACACGCTGTATTTCCGAAAAATCAAGACCTGTTTCAATAAGTTCAGCAGTGATACGAAGGGTTTTCGCTGTAGTGGAAGGGAATCTGAACGAACCTGTATCTGAAACAATGCCGGTGTAAAGGCACTGTGCCATTGACTGGTCTGGTGAGATTCTCAGTGCTTCGATCAGCTCGAAAATGATCTCTGCTGTTGAAGCTGAAGCGGTATCCACATAATTCAGACTCCCGTACATTTCATTTGATACATGATGGTCAATATTGATTTTAAAGATCTCATCGAATCCATCACGCTCCATGGATAATCTGTCTTTATTACCGCAGTCCAAAGCCAGCAGAAGTTCCCTGTCACCGCTTAAAGTAGCCTGAACTCCATACTCCTCATAGAGGGGCAGGAAAGACAGGTTCTCTGGTCCAGGTTCCTTAGATAAGATTTCAACATCTTTACCCAGTTCTCTCAAGGCAAGCACAATTCCCATAGTGCTCCCCACAGCATCACCATCCGGTGATGCGTGGGTGACTACCGCAATTCTCTCTGTTCCCATGATTTTCTCAGCGATTTCCTTAAACATCATAACTACTGGTCCTTCTTTTCATTGGCTTTTCGGATCAGTTCATCTATGTGCATACCACGATCAATGGTGTCATCCACCACAATGATCAGTTCAGGCACATAGCGCATCTGAATCTTCTTGCCTACTTCTCTTCTGATATATCCAGCAGAACTCTTCAGCCCAGCCAGGGATTCTTCTTTCTGTTCTTCGGTTCCAAAGATACTCGCATATACTTTGGCATATCTTAAGTCCGAGGTAACTTCCACATCTGTTATGGTTATCATGGCAGTGATTCTTGGATCCTTCAAACCATTCATGATGATTGCAGAAATTTCTTTCTTCATCTCTTCATTGATTCGACCGGCTCTGTATTTTGCCATATTTTCCACCTCATTTCTATTTCATTTGCGATGACTACAGTTCCTTTCTTGTCACAGATTCCATGACGTAGGCTTCCAGTATGTCACCCTCTTTGATTTCATTGTACTTTTCAAGAGACAGACCACATTCAAATCCTTCCTTCACTTCCTTGACGTCATCCTTGAATCTCTTCAGGGATGCAAGAGTTCCTTCATGAATGATTACACCATCACGAAGAAGTCTGATCAGTGAGTTTCTGGTGATCTTTCCGCTTAGCACATAACATCCAGCGATGGTACCAATGGCTGATACCTTGTAGGTCTGTCTGATTTCAACTCTACCCTGAATGACTTCCTTGATGTCAGGTGAAAGCATACCGATCATAGCTGCCTTGATGTCGTCTACAGCATGATAGATGATTCTGTAGGTCTTGACATATACATTTTCTTTTTCGGCTAGAATCTGTGCATTGTTGTCTGGTCTGACATTGAATCCGATAACTACCGCATTGGATGCTGCCGCCAGTGATATATCTGTTTCTGTAACAGCACCTACACCACCATGAATGACTCTGACCTTGATTTCATCGGTAGAAAGCTTTTCAAGGCTGTTCTTCAGCGCTTCAATGGATCCCTGTACATCTGCCTTGATGATGATTGGAAGTTCCTGGATCTTGCCTTCCTTCACCTGACTGTATAGATCTTCAAGGGACACTCTCATGGTACTCTGCTGCAGGCTCTTTTCTTTGATCTTGCGCGCTTCTGCCATGCCTCTTGCTGTTTTTTCATCCTTCACTTCATTGAACTTGTCACCTGCATGTGGAACTTCGGAAAGACCGAGAATTTCCACAGGTATGGAAGGACCCGCACTGTTGATTTTCTTACCCTTGTCATCGAACATGGCTCTGATTCTACCGTAGGTGGTACCCACAAGAATAGAGTCTCCGACATTCAGGGTTCCCTTCTGTACAAGTAAAGTCGCCACTGGGCCTCTTCCCTTATCCAGCTCGGATTCAACTACAGTTCCTGCAGCCTTTCTGTTTACGTCCGCTTTCAGCTCTTCCACTTCAGCAGTCAGAAGAACCATTTCAAGAAGATCGTCAATGCCGATTTTCTGCTTGGCGGATACTGGCACGCAGATGGTGTCTCCACCCCATTCTTCAGCCACAAGGCCGTATTCTGTCAGCTCCTGCTTGACACGGTCCACATTTGCGCCTTCCACATCAATCTTGTTGATGGCTACAATAATAGGAACCTGAGCAGCCTTACAGTGATTAATGGCTTCAACCGTCTGTGGCATGATTCCATCATCCGCTGCAACTACAAGGATAACGATATCCGTAGCCTGTGCTCCTCTAGCTCTCATGGCTGTAAAAGCTTCATGACCAGGCGTATCAAGGAATGTGATTTTCTCACCATTCAGTGTGACTGTATACGCACCGATGTGCTGCGTGATACCACCAGCCTCACTTTCAGTGACTTTCGCCTTTCTGATCGCGTCAAGCAGTGAAGTCTTACCATGGTCAACATGTCCCATTACAGTGACAATCGGAGGTCTTTTCTCCATATTGACATCCAGAGCATCTTCCTGATCATCATCAGAAATTCCTGATGAATCATCCTTTGCCTTGACCACGTCCACTTCCAGGCTCTTCGCCGCTTTTTCAGCTGTTTCATAATCTATTTCCTGGTTGATTCCTGCCATGATGCCAGTGAAGATCAGCGCCTTGATGACTTCCGCCACAGGCTTGTTCAGTTTTTCAGCAAACTCTTTGACGGTGATGAACTCACCGATCTCGATTCCTGTAATCTCATTGGCCTTTTCCGCATCGATCTTTTCCTGAGCCAGTTCTCTTTTGGATTTCTTCTTCTTTTTCGCCAGATTCACGACTTCTTCTTCAAGAATTTCCTCATATTCATCCACGATACTCTTTTCGGTCTTACCTTCTGTTCCCGTTTCCGGTTCCTTCTTGTCGTCTCCTAAGAGCTCCTTGATCAGTGCGGCATCTTCTTCTTCCACCACACTCATATGATTTTTCACTTCTATTCCAAATTCATCCTTTAGAATCGCTATTAGCTCTTTACTCGTTATTTCTAGTTCCTTTGCAAGTTCATACACTCTGATTTTTGACAATAGGACCACCTCCGTATTTATTCTTCTTCCTGTATGCTGATATAGATTTCCTGTAACTTCTTAGCCATGCTCTTCTTCGTTACGCCTACAACAGCAATTCCTTCTAAACCCAATGCATATCCTAATTCATCAGGAGTGAAATCCTCAATTAAAGGTACATGATACTTTTCGCTGTAACTTTTAAATTTATCTTTCGTGTTCTCAGAAGCTTCTTTTGAAATGATCATAAGGCTGATCTTTCCCGTTTTAACCGCTTCCTCATTTTTATTGTATCCCAGGACCAGATTCCCAGATTTTCTGGTGAGTCCAAGGAAGGACAGCATTTTATTCAACGTCCACCGCCTTCCGAAGATCATCGTAAATCTCCTGACTGATACTGGTTTCCAGATTTCTGGAAAGCCTCTTGGTCTTGAATGACTTTTCAAGACAGTCCACACTTCTGCAGACATATGCACCTCTGCCAGGCTTTTTACCTGTAAGATCCAGGGAAATCTCCCCTTCCTTATTCTTTACCACTCGAATAAGTTCTTTCTTCGGCTTCATTTCCATGCAGCCGGTGCACATTCTCATAGGTATTTTTTTCACCTTCACATAAAACACCTCTCTTTCATTTGATTTCAGGATAATCTGATCACTTCTTAAAGATCTGTATCATCTGCTTCCGTTTCGATATCTTCTTCAACTTCATCAAATGCAACATCCTCTGCATCCACAATAACCGCATCCGCTTCCATAACATCTGCGACCACTTCTGTTTCTTCTGCTGCCATAGCTTCATTCGCTTCTGCTTCTGCTTTCGCTTCCACTTCAGCTTCGTACTGTTTTCTGCTCTTGATGTCGATCTTCCATCCTGTAAGTTTGGCCGCGAGTCTCACATTCTGACCTTCCTTGCCGATGGCCAGAGAAAGCTGATTGTCATCCACAATGACCTTGCAGGAATTTCCTTCATCCATGATGATTACATCAAGTACCTTGGAAGGACTTAGCGCATTTGCGATGAATTCCTTCGGATCCTTTGACCACTTGATGATGTCGATTTTCTCATTTCTCAGTTCATTGACGATGTTCTGAACTCTTGTACCTCTTGGTCCGACACATGCACCCATCGGTTCCACTTCCGGATCGTTGGAATGAACCGCAATCTTTGTTCTAGAACCTGCTTCTCTAGAGATGGCCTTGATTTCAACAATGCCTTCATAGATTTCAGGTACTTCTTTTTCAAATAGTCTCTTCACAAGACCAGGGTGTGTTCTGGAAACGGAAATCATAGGTCCCTTCGGATTCTGCTTCACTTCCACGATGTATAAAAGAATCTTGTCATTGAATTCATAACGTTCTCCTGGAATCTGCTCAGAAGGGGTAAGAACGGTTTCTGTCTTCCCTAGGCTGATATAGACATTTCCCTTGTCTTTTCTCTGAACAGTCCCTGTGATGACATCGAATTCTTTTTCATGGTACTGATTATAAAGGATGCTTCTTTCCGCTTCCTTGATTCTCTGTGTCACAATCTGCTTCGCAGACTGCGCTGCCACACGGGCGAAGTTCGCTGGTGTGACTTCATTTTCCACAAAATCCAGAAGTTCATAGGCAGGGTTGATTTCCTTTGCTTCATCAAGAGATATTTCATCCTGAGGATCCATAACCTCTTCCACAACCTGTCTTAAAGAGTACACTTTAATTTCGCCGGTTTCGCGGTCAATATTCACCCTGACGTTCTGAGCTCCGCTGTTGACGTAGTTCTTCTTGTAAGCTGCGATCATAGCATCTTCAAGTGTCTCAAACAGCATCTCCTCACTGATTCCTTTTTCCTCTGCTATGGCTTTTAATGCAAGAATAACTTCATCTTTCTTTTTTTCAGTTGCCTTTGCCATTTTATCCTCCTCGTACTTGTTATAAATCAACTTCGATATTGATTGATTTCAGATTTTCAAATGTGATTTCCAGTTCATTTTTCTCTTTTACTATTACAACATCATGGTCGCGGACTTCTTTCAGTACGCCAGTAAATTTCTTGGCCCCTGCCACCGGTTTTTTTGTCTTGACCATTACCTTTTCACCCAGAGCCTTTTCCATATGTGCTCTGGTGAAGAGGGTTCTAAAGATTCCCGGAGAAGAGACCTCCAGATTGTAATCCTCTGCAATCGGATCCTTCTCATCGAGCAGATCGCTCAGTTTTCTCGAGACCTTTTCGCAGTCTTCCAGGGAAATTCCGTTATCATGGTCTATATAGAAGCGAAGTATATTCATTCCGCTTTCATGGACATATTCCATATGATAAAGTCTGTAACCCAAAGCTTCAATTTCTTCTGTAAACAGTCCTTCCAGGTCATTTAGTTTAGCCATTATTTCACCTCTTATCCTAATATTAAACCGCTGCATGCACTATGTTTCCATAGTCATCCGGTTTCGGGTAATGAAAAACGCAACCAAGATCTCAGTTGCGCCACACAAAACGAAAGAGCGGGTTGTGCCCACTCTCAAAGTTCAAGTTATTCTACTTTTAAATAGTATCATAAATTCACTGAAATTTCAACCCCTTCTAGAGATTGAATAGAGACAGCTGATTGGTATCGTCCATTCCTTCCAGCGCACCGCAGTTGCCCAGGGTTTCTATGACGGTTTTCGATACTTTGCAGCGCAGTCTGAGGTCTTCTTTGGAGATGAACTCCCCTCTTTTCGATTCCTCATAGATGCTGTTGGCGGCATTTGCCCCTACGCCCACAAGGCAGCTTAAAGGCGGTCTTATGGCATCATCTTCGATTCTGAATTTGATTCCGTGGGATTTATATAGATCCACCGGCTTGAATGTATACCCTCTCTTATACATCTCATACACGATTTCAAGAATCGTGATCATGCTCTTTTCCTTTGTTGAAGCATTGTTGCCCAGTTCGTAATACTCATCCAGCTGCTTCCTTACTGCCAGCTCGCCCTGGAGAATCAGCTCTCCGTCGAAATCAGAAGCTCTTGTGGAAAAGTAAGCGGCGTAATAAGCCAGGGGATGATAGACTTTGAAATAGGCAATACGCATAGCCATCATGCAGTACGCAACTGCATGACCCTTAGGAAACATGTACTTGATTTTCTTGCAGGATTCGATATACCATTCCGGCACATCATTTTCCCGCATGATCTTTTCATCGTCTTCCTTAAGCCCTTTTCCCTTTCTTACACTTTCCATGATGGTGAACGCTTTTTTGGATGGAAGCCCTTTATAGATGAGATATACCATGATGTCATCTCTCGTACTGATACATTCCCCCAGGGTCGTGAATCCTTCCTTGATGTAGTACTGCGCATTATTGAGCCACACATCCGTTCCGTGGGAGAGTCCTGAGATACGGACAAGATCCGCAAAGGTGCTTGGCTTTGTATCCAGCAGCATTCCTCGAACAAATTTCGTACCGAATTCCGGAAGGCCTGATGCACCGATGGGTATGCCCAGCTGTTCTTCTGAGACCCCCAGAGCTTTGGTGGATGTGAACAGCGACAGCACTTTCTCATCGTTGAGAGGAATGGATTTCGGATCAAGCCCCGTCAGGTCCTGAAGCATTCTCAGCATTGTAGGATCGTCGTGACCCAGGATGTCCAGCTTCAGAAGTCTTCCCGAAATGGAATGATAATCAAAATGCGTTGTGGTGATGTCAGAAGTCTGATCATCAGCAGGTCTCTGAACCGGCGTGAAATTATGGACATCGTTGTCTCTCGGAACAACCATGATTCCGCCAGGATGCTGCCCAGTGGTTCTCTTCACCCCGACCATTCCTTGAGAAAGTCTTTCCACTTCAGCCGAAGGAAGATTCATTTCTTTCTGTTCCAGATACTTCTTCACATAAGCATATGCGGTTTTCTCCGCCACCGTTCCGATGGTTCCCGCTTTGAATACATAGCCTTCTCCAAAGAGTTCTTCCGTGTACTTGTGCACCACAGCCTGATACTCTCCAGAGAAGTTCAGATCGATATCCGGTTCCTTGTCTCCTTCGAAGCCCAGAAAGGTTTCGAAAGGAATATCGTGGCCATCTCTGACGTAAGGAGTCCCGCATTCCGGACAGTCCTTCAGAGGAAGATCCGCTCCACTGCTGATGCTCCCGTCCAGGAAGAATTCATTGTGTCTGCAGCTTGGACACCTGTAGTGAGGTGGAAGACCATTCACCTCTGTGATGCCAGTGAATGTGGCCACCAGTGAAGATCCGACAGATCCTCTGGAACCTACAAGATACCCATCAGATAGAGATTTCGCCACCAGTTTGTGCGCTATGAGATATAAAACCGCATATCCGTTACTGATGATGGAATTCAGCTCTTTCAGTATACGTTTTTCTACAACATCAGGAAGCACATCTCCGTAGAGCTTATGCGCCTCGGTCATCGTCATCTCCCTGATTTCCTCATCCGCACCTTCTATCTTCGGCGGGAATGTGCCATTTGGAATCGGAAGAAATTCCTCAACGCTGTCTGCGATGAGGTTTGTGTTCTTCACCACAATCTCATGGGCTTTTTCTTTCCCCAGATAAGAGAATGCATCAAGCATTTCATCGGTGGTTCTGAAATACAGGTCCAGATCATCGTTCTGGCTGCTGTATCCCTGGGCTCCGAGCAGGATTTTCCGGTAGAGCTTGTCTTCCTTGTTGATGTAATGCACATCTCCTGTAGCCACTACAACTTTACCTTGCGATTCGCCCAGTGAAATGATTTTTCTGTTGAGATCTCTAAGCCCCTCCAGGTCTCTGATTCTCCCGTCTTTCAGAAGATCCAGATTGTTTTCGATGGGCTGGACTTCCAGATAGTCATAGTAGGATGCCATTTTTTCGATTTCATCTTCTGTTCTTCCTTCCATTATGTATCTGACCAGCTCCGAGTTGATGCAGGCGGAACCCAGAAGCAGTCCTTCTCTTTTCTTTTCCAGCTGACTTTTCCTGATTCTGGGTTTCATATGGAAGCTTTTCAGATGAGATTCCGATACCAGTTCATAAAGGTTCTTTAATCCTGTAGTGTTTTTCACCAGAAGGGTTGTATGAAACATGGGCAGTCTTTTGTAGTCCATGTCTTCTTTGCTTTTTTCATTCAGTTCTTCGAAAGAATGAATCCCCATCTCAGCCAGCTTCTCCATGGATTTCATCAGGATTCTGTGGGTGGTTTTCGCGTCATCCACCGCTCTGTGATGTGATCCCATATCGATACCGAGATGTTTTGCTATGGTGTCAAGTCGATGTCTTTTCAGTTCCTTGTACAGGAATCTGGATAGAGGCACGGTATCCATGATGGGGTTATCTATCGTCATCCCAAGATCGCCCAGATTCTTCCGTATGAATCCAACGTCAAAGTATGCATTATGAGCTACAAGTATCGTATCCCTGATGAATGCGGAAAAATCTCTGATGACGGATTCGATGGAAGGTGCATCCTTCACCATGGCATCTGTGATTCCAGTAAGTTCTGTGATTTTCATGGGAATGGGACGATGAGGATTGATGAAGGCAGAGAATTCGTCTATGACGACACCGTCTTTTACTTTCACCGCACCAATTTCGATGATTTTGTCGTTTACAGAGGAGAATCCGGTGGTTTCAATATCGAAAATCACCATCTTCTCAATGGCTGGGTTCATATTCTCCACGATATTCAGTTCATCATTGATCACATAGGCTTCCATTCCATAGATGGCTTTCACCCCGGTGGCCTTGGCCTGATCCATGGCTTCCGGATATGCCTGAACTACCCCATGATCAGTGATCGCTACAGCTTTATGACCGAAATCTTTTGCCTGAGTGAAAATACGCTTGGCAGATGGCAGAGCGTCCATGCTGCTCATACTACTGTGGAAATGAAGCTCTACTCTTTTCTCTTCTGCATGATCCTTCCGTCTGATTTTCTCCATTCTGTTGATGTCCCTCGCGATCATCGTAAGCTCCTTGGAATACATGTCGAACGTGACATTCCCTTTGAATCTGAATACTTCTCCTGATTTTATCGGAAGATCCTCCTCTTCTTTCGTGAAAACTTTCACGGAAATGGAACTGGAATTATCCGTCACATATAGCAGATGAAGATTTTTGCCGCTCTTAAGCTTTCTCATATCTGTTTTGAAAACTTCCCCGTCGATGACACTGATGCCGGAATTGTCATCCAGATCTCTGATTTTTGTACTCGGTTCTTTGATCGCCTTACCCAGAAGAACATTCTCATCCTTGAATTTTTTGCTGTCTTTTCCAGCTGCAGGCGCTTTTGCTTTCATCGGAACACCCACAGGTGCAGTTGTTCCAGGCAGTTCGCCTTTAAGACCCGCTTCTTTTCTCATGATATTCAGTTCGTGTCTTACATCGATTTCTTCTTTTACAGGTGTAAGACTTTCATCTAGGCGAACCTCGATGTGAACTTCCTTCTGATAAAAAGAAGTCAGTACCTTTTCCATGTGTTTCACCGCATTCTTCATCTGAAAATTACGGATCAGAGCCGGACTGTAATGTCTGATGAATAATCTGGATTCTTCGCAGCTGACCTGCGCATCTTTCAGGAAATTATACTTCAGTGGCTCAGTCAGAAAGATACCCATGAGAACATCCTGGATGTTCTCGTCATGAACTTCATCCAGGATGTTTATAATCGCCACATCACAACTCTGGCCGATGAGGTTATTCAGAAAAGCCGAAATGGGTTCCTTCACCTTGGGATCCAGAACACGTAGTGATTTGAGGTAAACCCGAAACAGGTTGACTTTCTTCACAAATTCGACTTTCAGCACGTTATCTATTTTAAATGGAGTAAGCGAGGATTCTTTGCACATCATTTCCTGTATCTCCAAAAACGCCTCCCCCTTTCTCTTCGCATAATTCTTACATTTGTTCTATTTCTTCCAGTAAAGCTTCCACAAGCTCTTCCTCTTTGACTTTCTTTATGATCAGACCTTTCTTGAAAATCAGTCCGACACCATTTCCACCTGCAATACCTATGTCAGCTTCTCTTGCTTCTCCGGGACCATTGACGACGCAGCCCATTACAGCAACCTTGATGTTCTTCTTGCTGTCTTTCAAGGCTTCTTCCACCTGATTCGCAATGCCGATGAGATCAATCTGTGTTCTTCCACAGGTGGGGCACGAAACAAATTCGATTCCTTCTTTTAGATGCCCCGTCGCTTTTAAGATCTCCCTGCCGACTTTGATCTCATCAATGCTGTCTCCGGTTAGAGATACTCTGATCGTATCACCGATCCCTTCCGACAGAAGCCCCCCGATGCCGATGGAACTCTTGATGGTCCCTCTCCAGGGTGTACCTGCTTCCGTTACACCTAGATGAAGCGGATAATCAACGGTTTTCGATAAAAGTCTGTAGCTGTTCATCATGGTCATCACATCAGAAGACTTGATGCTGATGATGATATCATGAAAGTTATGATTCTCCAGCAGTTCCACATGTCTCATGGCACTTTCCACAAGGCCTTCCGGTGTCACTTTTCCATATTTCGCCAGGATGTCCTTTTCAAGAGAACCTGAATTGACACCGATTCTGATGGGGATGCCTTTTTCCTTGCAGGCATCCGCCAGAAGTCGCACTTTATCATTTCCGCCGATATTACCCGGATTGATTCTCAGTTTTGAAATTCCATTCTCGATGCTTTTCAGCGCCAGACGATAATCAAAATGAATGTCCGCCACCACAGGAATGGGGATCTGACGCGTGATTTCCTTCAAAGCCTCCGCGGCTTCCATATCCGGAACTGCACAACGGATGATATCGCATCCAGCGACCATCAGGGCTCTGATCTGATTCAGCGTTGCCTCCACATCTCTTGTGTCCGTATTGGTCATGGACTGGACTGCAATCCTGCTGTCCCCGCCCACATATATGTCTTTGATTCTGATTTTTCTGGCTTCTCTGCGCATCATGGACTAAAAACCTCCTGGTAAGAAGATATCCTTGAAGGTGATCAGCAGCATGAAACTCATGAGAACCACAAATCCTATCGTGTTCCATACACCAACGAATTTATCCGGAAGTCTCTTTCTGGTAATGATCTCCACCAGAAGAATAAGGATCCATCCTCCATCCAGCGCCGGGAAAGGTATCAGATTCAGCACTGCCAGATTTATGCTTAAGAAAGCAGCAAAGGATGCCAGTCCCCATAAGGAGACACTTGCGACTTCCGACGAGATTTTGAATATGGTCACAGGACCTCCAAAGTCATTGAGACTTGCTCGACCAGTGAATAGAATCTTCAGTGAAAACAAAGTCTGAGTAATCAGTGACCTTGCCTGATTGACACTCTCCCCGACAGATTCTATGAATCCCGGATTCTCCACTGATTCCGGCACAAAGCCCACCAGCGGTCTGCCTTCTGAGTCCATTGGAGTTATTTTCTTGATCACTGTACCTTCTTCTGTTTCAAGCTCCAGTGTCACATCATTGAAGCCATTATAGGCGATATAGGTTGAAACATCCTGGAAGGTATACGCCTTTTCGTCATTTACACGCACGATCCGGTCACCGGCTGTGATGCCCGCTGCTTGTGCAGGGGAGTCTGGAAGAACTTCTCCTACAACATTGCTGCTGTATCCATTGAAAAGAACAACTACAAAAAGCACGCCAAGTGCCATGATGACATTCATGATGGGTCCCGCAGCGATGATGCTGATTTTTCTTAATGGACTTTTGGAAAAGAACGACCCTTCCCCAGCCTCATCTTCGGTTTCTCCGTACATCTTCACAGAACCACCAATGGGCAGCGCTTTCAGCGAATAGAGCGTATTTTTCCCCTGCTTCTTCCAGATTCTAGGACCCATGCCCACTGAAAACTCTTCCACAGTGACTCCATTGACCCTTGCCATGATGAAATGTCCGAATTCATGCCCTAGAACCAGTAGCCCAAAGGCAAATATAGATAACAATAGATACATTTTACACCTCTTTAAACTTTCTTCTTACATATTCCCTGATCTCAATGTCTGTTTCCAGAACCTTATCCAGGGTTATTTCTCCTAGATTCCTGTAGCGCACCATTGCTTCTTCCACAACTTCCGCTATTTCAAAATACCGGATTTTTTCTTTCAGAAAAAGATCCACCGCCTCTTCATTGGCACTGTTCATCACAGCGGGCTGAAGTCCACCTCTTTTTCCTGCGATATAGGCCAGTTCAAGGGCTCTGAAAGTTTCCCTGTCCGGCTCCATGAAGTGGAGTGATTGGACCTCAAGAAGATTCAGCTCCTTCGCAACAGCTTCGTGCCGCTCCGGGTAATTCAGTGCATACTGAATCGGCAGGCGCATATCCGGCGCTCCAAGCTGCGCAATGATGCTGTTGTCACAAAACTGCACCATAGAATGGATGATGCTTTCCGGATGCACGTAGACTTCTATATTATCATAGTTCACATCAAAGAGCCATCTGGCTTCAATCACCTCAAGCCCCTTATTCATCATGGTGGAGGAATCGATGGTGATTTTTGCCCCCATGACCCAATTCGGATGTTTCAACGCCATTTCTTTTGTTACGGTCTTAAGAAAATCTCTGTCTTTTCCTCTGAAAGGGCCTCCCGAAGCAGTCAGTATGATTTTACTGATTTCCTCCTTTTGGGATCCCTGTATACTCTGAAATATGGCGGAATGCTCTGAATCCACAGGCAATATATTCACCTGATGCTTCTTTGCCAGCTGCATCACAATCTCCCCCGCAGCAACCAGGGTCTCTTTGTTGGCAAGTGCAATATTCTTGCCTTCTTTAATCGCCGCCACCGTGGGCTTCAGTCCTACCATTCCCACCAGCGATGTCACCACCGTATCAGCCTCTGATAGCGTCGCAATTCGAATGAGCCCTTCTGTACCGAAGGAAAGCTCCCCTTCGTAACGAAGTGCTCGCTTAAGCTCGATGGCTTCTTCATATTTCCGCTCGTCTGTGACCGCCACAGCCCTTGGATTGAATTCGATGATAATTTCTTTCAGTTTTTCTAAATTCGAATGTACTGAAACACCTGCCAAGTGGAGTTCCTTTTCTTTACGAAGAACTTCCAGCGTCTGTGTTCCTATGGAGCCTGATGCTCCGATAATCGCTATATTTTTCAATGGGTTATCCCCTTTCATCGTTGTTTACCTTCCTATTATACAAAAGAATTATTAAGAAAATCATAGATTTGACTAACATTCTTATAATATTAATACAGACTTTCCTTAACTCTGCAGTTTACCGATAATTCATATTGCATTCATCACTGAAGCAATTTTAAGAGCTTATAACACAGACTCCATGACATATCCTCATTCAAGTCCCCTGCCGTGACGAAACTGCAGCACATACAGAAGGCAGTTTCGACTGTCTGATGCCGAGGATTCCTCCCAGTGAAAATTCATTCTGGATATGGTTTCCACCTGCCGGCAGATTTTCTCTGCTGATTCATGACGATAAATCAAGCAGCTGCATCCTTATGCAGACTGAGCTGCAAGCCAAGGGTATGCGCTCTCAGGATAACCGGATTCAGCGACTCCAAAGATCATTCCAAATAAAAAGATCTGAAGCTTCACGCTTCAGATCTGAATACTTCAAGTCCATCTACTATGTCATTTACTTATTTCTTTTAAGCAGTAATGTAAGAATATAGTTATTTAAAGATCTGTTTTCTTTCTCAGCTTCTTTTAATAACTCTTCTTTCAGGTCAACAGGTAATGTAAACAGGATTTTGGTTTTAGGTTCCTTTTTCATAAAATGCACCCTCCTTCTTGAGTTATATGATAAAACTACTGTTGTATATAATATATACCCGCCACCTCAATAACACAATATATATTATTTAAATTTCTTATGAACATAATAAACTTTCTTCTATTAAAATGAATAAGAGCCACTCACTTGAATGACTCTTTGTTATCACATGTTCTTATTTATTTCAGCAAGGATGCCATGTTTCTATCAGAAAATAACGTAAGTTGTATATACATAGACGATGAGAGAAACAAACAGTATCGAGTCAAATCTGTCCAATACCCCTCCGTGTCCTGGAATGATCCTAGGGTAATCTTTCTCCTGTGCATAACGCTTGATGGCTGATGCTGCCAGATCTCCGATCTGTCCGAACATGGCCCCGATGAAACCCATGACAAGAAAATGCCATGGAGAAACACCACTTACATCATAAATCAGTGTTCCAAGGACGAATGCCCCGACCGCTCCACCTAAAAGACCGCCTAAGGCGCCCTCCACTGTTTTCTTGGGACTAACCCTTTCAATCAGCTTGTGCCTGCCAAAGAGCCTGCCGCTGTAATATGCCAGTGTATCACACACCCAGGAGATGATGAAAACGGAGTACACATAATACTGGCCATTTTCTTTTTCTGATAACAGAACGAGAAAACTGAACAATACGACCGTATAGAGGACTCCGGCAATGGTAATGCCGATATCAGCTATGGAAACATCCTGACTGAAAACCATGTATACAAAACCAGCCGCCAGAAGTACAGATAAGATCACGCTAATATGACTGAGTGGATGATCCGCAAAAAAGAGAACCAGAAAATAAGCAAGCCAGGCGCTATAGCCTAATATTCTCACCGGCTTATGACCTTTCTTCTCCAGCACATGAAAGTATTCATACAATGCTCTTATAGACAAGAACAGTACTGTAATTTTTAAGAACCATCCCCCTATCAGCAGTAGAGCCAATATAGGAATCAGTATCAATGCACCAAGGTATCTACTATTCACTCTTAACTCCTCCAAAACGTCTGTCTCGTTTCTGATAATCCGCAATGGCCCCTCTCAGATGATCTTCGCTGAAGTCAGGCCAGTTGATGCTGCTGAACCAGAGCTCGCTGTATGCACTCTGATATAAAAGAAAATTGGATAGTCTGAGTTCACCGCTTGGTCTGATGATCAGTTCCGGGTCCGGTTGTCCTTTCGTGTACAAATAATCCTTGAAGGATTCTTCCGTTATGTCTTCAACCTTTATTGCGCCAGAGTGAACCGCTTCCGCAATATCTCTGACTCCACGAACAATTTCTTCTCTTCCACCATAATTCAGCGCCAGGTTCATCTGAACACCCGTGTTGTCTTTTGTCATTTCCTTCGCATCACTCAGCGCTCTTTGCGCAGCTTCAGGGAGTCTTGCGATATTCCCGACGTAATTGACCACCACATTGTTTTCATGAAGTTCCTTCAGCTCATTCTTAAGGTATTCCACAAGAAGTGTCATAAGTGCGCTCACTTCATCTTTAGGACGCTTCCAGTTTTCGGTGGAAAAAGCATACAGGGTCAGATATCTGACCCCTAGCCTGTTGCATTCTTTGAGTATCTTTCTGATGGTTTCCACGCCTGCCTTATGTCCCATGGTTCGAGGAAGATTTCTCCCCTTTGCCCAGCGGCCGTTTCCATCCATAATGATTCCTATGTGCTTTGGAATCCGGTCCATATCAAGTGCAGAAGAATCCTTATGGATGGGTTTCGGCTTTTTAAAAAAATTAAACATTCCTTACCTTCTTTCGAAATGGAAACTAAACAGTCATGATTTCCTTCTCTTTTGTTTGCAGAACGCTGTCCACTTTCTTCACGTATTCATCCACTTTCTTCTGAACTTCTTCTTCGCCTTTTTTGATGTCATCCTCAGAGATTTCCTTCTTCATCGCTTTGATTTTTTCGATGACGTCTCTTCTTATGGATCTTATGGCAATCTTAGCTTCTTCACCTTTTTTGTGAACCACTTTCACAAGGTTCTTTCTTGTTTCTTCCGTCAGTTCAGGAACGATCAGTCTGATCACGGAACCATCATTGTTCGGATTGAGATTCAGATCCGACATGTTGATCGCTTTTTCTATAGCCTTTAATGCTGACTTTTCCCATGGAGTGATCATAAGAATTCTTGGCTCCGGAGTTGAGATGTTTCCCACCTGGCTTATTGGAACCATACTTCCATAATATTCCACTTCAATACGATCCAGCATGCTAGGGTTTGCACGACCCGCTTTCAATGTGGCAAGTTCGGATTCAAGATTGTGAATTGTCTTTCCCATCTTTTCTTCAAGTGTTTTCATTAAATCTTTAAACATTGTCTATCCTCCTGTAATTGATTCTTATTTCAATTATATATCGTTACCGTCAATAATGGTACCGTTAGATTCCCCAGTAATCGCTTTTACGATATTTCCTTCACCATCAAGCCCGAACACGATGATTGGAATATCGTTATCTTTGCATAAAGTGATAGCAGTGATATCCATGACCTTCAGGTCCTGTTCGATGACCTGTCTGTATGTGAGTTTATCGTACTTTTTCGCTTCCGGATGAATATTCGGATCCATATCGTAAACGCCATCCACTTTTTTGGCTAGTAGAATGCACTCCGCGTCGATTTCAGCCGCTCTTAAGGCTGCTGCTGTATCGGTTGTGAAGTATGGATTCCCTGATCCTGCAGCAAAAATGACTACTCTGCCTTTTTCGAGATGTCTCACCGCTCTTCTTCTGATGAAAGGTTCAGCAATCTCCCGCATCTCAATGGCGGACTGCACCCTTGTCTCAATACCGAGGTCTTCCAGTGAATTCTGCAGTGCCAGCGCATTGATGCAAGTAGCAAGCATCCCCATATTGTCTGCAGTCACACGATCCATACCACTGCCTTCTCTTCCTCTCCAGATGTTTCCCGCTCCGATGACAGCTCCGACTTCAACGCCCATATCGATCAGATCTTTGATTTCTTCCGCAATTCTCTTTGCAACATTGAAATCAATGCCATAACCTGATGTTCCTGCAAGAGATTCACCTGACAGTTTAAGCATGACTCTTTTGTATTTAGGTTCGTTCATATTAACCTCCGTATGTACTTTTATAGTACCATTCTAGCAATTATTTCAAAAAAAGAGAACACAAAGGTGTTCTCTTTTAAATTCTTTCGAATTCCAGTTTCGAATTTTACTTGTTTAGACCCATCTGAGCAGCAACTTCTGCAGCGAAATCCACTTCTTCTTTTTCGATTCCTTCACCCTTTTCGAATCTGGCGAACTTCACAAGCTCAATGTTTCCAAGCTTCTTGGACTCCTGATTCACGAATGCCTGAATGGAAAGATCAGGGTTCTTGACGAACATCTGGTTTACAAGACAGACTTCCTTGAAGAACTTGTTGATTCTTCCATCAACCATCTTTTCAACGATCTTTTCTGGCTTTCCTTCGTTCAGCGCCTGCACTCTGTAGATTTCCTTTTCTCTTTCGATGGTATCTGCATCTACTGAAGTGTTGTCAAGGAACTGTGGATTCAGTGCAGCTACATGCATCGCCACGTCTCTTGCAACTGTTGCAACCTCTTCATTCACATTTTCAGACTTCACCTGTACGAGTACACCGATTTTACCGCCCATGTGGATATAAGAAGAAACAAGGCCTTCTGGCGCTTCCATCTTTTCATATCTTCTCAGGTTCATGTTTTCTCCCAGCTTCGCGATGAGGTTTGTCACCGCATCCTGCACTGTAGCGCCTTCATATGGAAGTGCCTTCACATCTTCAATGGATTCCACATTGTTTTCTGCAACAATCTTGGCAATTCCATTGGCAAGACTGACGAAATCAGCATTTGATGATACAAAGTCTGTTTCACAGTTCAGTTCGATCATGGAAGCATTCTTCATATCTTCAGATACGAAAGTCGCAATGACACCTTCAGATGCCACTCTTCCTGATTTCTTGGCAGCGGATGCCAGTCCTTTTTCTCTCAGGATGTCAACAGCCTTCTCTATATCACCTTCAGCATGGGTCAATGCCTTCTTACAGTCCATCATACCTGCGCCGGTCTTGTCTCTTAGTTCTTTTACAGCTTGTGCACTTATCACAATAAATTCCTCCTAAATATTAATCATAAAGTTATCCCATTCTATAAGAAAAGGTAAATGGAAAACCACCTACCTTTCTCTCTACTTACTCAGCTATTTCTTCGCCCTGTCTTGCTTCCAAGATAGCATCTCCAAGTCTTCCTGTGATCAGCTTTACAGCTCTGATCGCATCATCATTTCCAGGGATGATGTAATCAATTTCGTCTGGATCGCAGTTTGTATCTACGATGGCAACGATTGGAATATTCAGCGCCTTTGCTTCAGCAATTGCTATTCTTTCTTTTCTTGGGTCTACTATGAATACAGCACCGATGTTGTTCACATCAAGATTCTGGATTCCGCCAAGGTTCTTTTCAAGTTTCTCCAGTTCATGCATCAGAGAAGCTACTTCCTTCTTAGGTAGAACATCAAATGTTCCATCTTCCTGCATGACACGGATTTCTTCCATTCTGCCGATTCTCTTCTTGATTGTACCGAAGTTTGTAAGCATTCCACCTAACCATCTGTTGTTTACAAAATGCATGTTTGCTCTTGTTGCTTCCTCTTGGATCGCTTCCTGAGCCTGCTTCTTTGTTCCAACAAAGAGTACGTCCTTGCCTTCAGCTGATACCTGTCTGATGAAGTCATAAGCCACATCAACAAGCTTCACAGTCTTCTGCAGATCTATGATATAGATTCCGTTTCTCTCTGTGAAAATGTATGGAGCCATCTTAGGGTTCCATCTTCTGGTCTGGTGACCAAAGTGAACACCAGCTTCTAAAAGCTGTTTCATTGAAATTACTGCCATTTTTTTACCTCCTGGTTTTTAACCTTCCATCCACATCAACTCTCAGCAAAACCATTCAAGGCAACCTCGCTGAAATCAATGGATGTGATTATTTTTATCCTAAAGTAGTATATCATAGTTGTGTGAACATATCAACAAAAACCAGTCATTAAACTGGTTTTTGCAAAATATCATTATTTATATGTTTTTACTTTTTAATTTCCAGTTTTTCCAGTAACTTATCATTCAAAATCGTAATTCTTGTACCCTTCATACCCAATGATCTGGATTTGATGACACCGGCGCTTTCCAGTTTTCTCAAGGCGTTTACGATGACAGATCTTGTGATACCCACCTTATCTGCTATTCTTGATGCGACCAGAAGACCTTCATTACCATCAAGTTCTCTGAATATATGGTTCACTGCTTCCTTTTCACTGTATGAAAGGGTATGGATCGCCAGATCCACCACATCGTTCTTTCTCTGATCTTCTTCACTTTCCAGCTGCTTCGATCTTAGAATTTCGAGTCCGATGATGGTTGCCGAATACTCAGCCAAAACAATATCCTCATCTGTGTATTCACCATCCAGTGAAACAAGAATCAGCGTGCCCAGTCTTTCACGGTTACCATTGATCGGTACGATTGTAGTGATCTTATTCTGTTCTTCATACTCATTTTCAATATTGAGTACAAATCTTTCATCAGATCTGAGATTCGTCAGCGTTTCTCCGATTCTCAGTAAAACCTCATTGTACTCATCATCAAATCTCATATCATCCAGAATATAGGCATATTCGTCTTTAGGTGTGAACTGACGAATAAATCTGTGTCCTAGAATCTTTCCTCTTCTGCTGACTACATATACATCTGAATTAAGTTCATCGCTGAGAATTTCACAGATATCATCAAAAATAACTGGTTCTGTTCCAGACTTTTGAAGAATCTTGTTTAGTTTTCTTGTTTTATTAAGTAATGACATTGTTCATCCCCCTGTTTATTATTATATAGTAATATTGTGAATATTTCGAATTGTTGTTTATCCTTTCAAGATAATATCACAAATTTAAGCATTATTCAATAATTTTGCACAATTCAATCGTCTGTATTAAACCAGATTTTTTGACATAATTTTACGTCATTGTGATGAAAAGATGATATCTGGTAAATATTTAATGAAAGAAATGCTTTTTGCATACTTTTTCTGACCATAAATTCTTCATTTGGGATGTTCCAATATTTTTTTACTGGATAGATTCAGGCTATTCCTCTACGGATTCAGAAACAGAATGTCTAAACTCTTGCTTAAACATCAACATATTGCATTATATCTTCATTTATACACTAAAGCAAATAAATATTTGTCTGGATGCACAGGGAAAATCCATCAGTTTCATAAGAAAAAGTGCAGGTTCACTAAAACGCCCTTCTCCAGTAGGAGCATTTTATGCAAATCTGCACTTCTTCTTATTTTATTCCTCTGTAGCTTTCTTCTCAATGATCTTGTGACCACATTCTTCATTTGAGCAGAGAAGATAACTTCCGTCTTTCTTGGAATATCTTCTGTACATAAGACTTCCACACTCTGGACAAGGTGTCTTTACGGGCTCATACCAGCTGACATACTTACACTCAGGATATCTAGAACATCCGTAAAACTTCTTGCCCTTTCTTGATTTCCTCTGAATGACGTCACCTTCATGACAGGTAGGGCATTTTACATCTAGTTTTTCTACGATGGCTTTCGTGTTTTTGCAGTCCGGATATCCGGAACACGCCAGAAATTTACCGAACCTTCCATTTTTTATCACAAAATGGCTGCCGCATTTTTCACAGATTTCATCTGAAACTTCATCTTCTATGGTGATTTTGGAAACCTTGCTTTCTGCAATATCAATGTCTTTCTTTAACGGATTATAGAAGCTTCCTACTACTTCCTTCCATGTTTCCTTGCCTTCTTCGATGAGGTCAAGTCTGGATTCCATTTCAGCGGTGAATTCCACATCAACGATATCCTTGAAGTATTCCGCCATGATGTCGTTGACGATCTTACCCAGGTCTGTCGGCATCAGACTCTTCTTTTCTCTTTCCACATACAATCTGTTCAGAAGTGTGGATATGGTAGGGGCATAAGTGGAAGGCCTTCCGATCCCCAGTTCCTCAAGCGTCTTGACGAAACTGGCTTCGGTATATCTTGCAGGTGGCTGTGTGAAATGCTGATTGAGATGAATTTCCTTGCTTTTCAGCTTTTCATTCTCTTCCAGATTCGGAATGGAGGTGTTCTCTTCTTCATCCTCATTCTTGTAATCATAAAGCTTCATGAATCCGTCAAACGCCACTGAAGATCCGCTGGCTCTGAATTTGTAGTCGCCATTTAACACTTCCAGACTGATGGTATTCAGCTTGCAGGATTCCATCTGACTGGCAATGAACCGCTCCCAGATGAGTTTGTATAGCTTGTATTCTTCCGCCTTCACGCTGTCCTTGACTTTTTCAGGTGTTAGTTCTATCACCGTTGGTCTGATGGCTTCATGGGCATCCTGCGCATTTTTCTTGCCCTTATATACTCTTGGTGTTTTTGGATAATACTCTTTGCCAAAAGCGGATTCAATATACGCTTTTACTGAGGCCTGGGCTTCATCGGAGATTCTTGTGGAATCCGTTCTCATGTAAGTGATGAGACCTACAGATCCATAGCCCTTGATATCCATACCTTCATAGAGCCTCTGTGCGATGCTCATGGTTCTTCTGGTCTGATAGTTCATTCTCTTTGAAGCTTCCTGCTGAAGTGTCGACGTGATGAAAGGTGCAAGAGGATTTTTCGTCTTGGTGCCTTTCTTGATGCTCGCAACAGAAAACTCTCCTTTATCCAGGTCTTTTTTGATATCCTGAGCTTCTTTTTCAGTTCCGATCTCTATTTTCCTGTTCTTGTACTGGGTCAGTTTGGTCTTGATTGTCTTCTTCATTTTCAGAAGATCCGCTTCAATACTCCAGTATTCCTTGGATTCAAAAGCTTCAATTTCTTTTTCTCTGTTGCATATGAGATTCAACGCGACGGACTGCACACGACCTGCACTAAGTCCCCACTTCACATTTCTCCAAAGGATCGGACTGATTTCATAACCCACCAGTCTATCCACTATTCTTCTTGCCTGCTGTGCATCAAAGACCTTGAGATTGATCGGACGGGCATTCTTGATGGATTTTTTCACCGCATCCTTAGTGATTTCATTAAATTCGATCCTGATATTCTCTTCCGGGTCCAGTTTCAGGATATGAGATAAATGATAACTGATCGCCTCTCCTTCTCTGTCGGGGTCAGTCGCCAGATAGACTTTATCCGCTTTCTTCGCAGCCTTTCGAAGCTTGGCAAGTAAATCTCCTTTACCTCGAATGGTGATGTATTTCGGTTCAAAATCATTCTCCACGTTTACGCCAAGCTGACTTTTAGGTAAATCTCTGATATGCCCCATGGAGGCTTCCACAGTATACCCGGAACCAAGATATTTTTTTATGGTTTTTGCTTTAGCCGGTGACTCGACGATTACTAATTTCTGACTCATAAATTCTCCCTTTTATTACAGTTTCATCCCTAGAGATGTTGAAGCTATTCTCTCGAAATAGCCAAGTTACAGATATGAAATGATATCTGATCACACACTACTTATTTACCGTTCTGGTAAATCTCTGAATTAATTCCATATTCTATACTATGCATTTTAAAATGTCAAAATATTATTTATCCGAAGAGAAAGATATCGTCGGAAACTGGAGAGAATTCCATCACGCATCACCGCTTGAACTCTTTGGGGTGTATGGTGTATGAAGCATAGCGTCGTCTTATCTAAAACAATGATTCAAATCTGTTTCCAGTTTTTCCTTCCAGTACAGTCCTTTCACTTTATTCAGACAGAATATCTTTTCCAGATCTTCCATGGTGGGCTTCAGATCAAGAAGGTTCAGATCCCTGATTCTCAGCAGAAGCACTTCAGGATTTCTCATCAAAAGGTCATAGAGAAGATTTTCCTTTCTTATTATAATATGCGCACCCATTTCTATCAGAAGATTGGTACCAGCTCCTGATGCGGAATACACCTCATGCGGTATCGCATGTATGGTTCTATTGAGCTCTTCACCATAGGAAGCTGTATGCAGCGACCCGCTCTTTTCCGTTGCCTCAGCTACGATGATTTCATCCGACAAAGCCGCAATGATCCGATTCCTCATGGGAAATGTCCATTTTTTCGGACCAAACCCTTTCGGATATTCTGTAAGAACAAGACCCTCCTTCTTTATCACTGAGAACAGCTTTTCATTCTCCCGCGGATAACTGATGTCCAGAGCACAGCCCAGAACACATACGGTTTTCCCGCTTTCTTCCAGGGTCGTTTTATGCGCCGCAGCATCTATCCCTGCAGCCCCGCCACTGATGATGACAAACCCTGTTTTCGCTAGAGCTCCCGCCAGATCCGCCGTGATCCTTCTGCCATAAGCGCTGCAGTTTCTTGCGCCTACCATGCCGATGGAAGGTCTCTTCAGAAGCTCCAGCTGTCCTTCATAAAACAGCACCAGAGGGGGCCACTGCATATCGTATAATTTTCCCGGATAATCTTCATCACCAATGAGCACATAGTTTCTGTTTTCTTGTAGCACTCTGGCGATTCTTGCCTTTTCTTCTTTGCTGTAATGATTCCTTTTCATCACCATGGCCTGATGACATTTTCTGTATTCGGAAGAATGAAGCGCAGCCATGAGCCTCTGCTCTCCATCTATGTTTTCATATGTCTCTCTGTGCATAAAAACCTCCAGTGACATTCACTATTTCTCATAGCTACATTATTCACTGGAGGTCAATTATTATTCAGAAATAACCTGAAGCACTGCTTCTATTCCTCTGATACGAAGTTACGAATAAAACTCATTCTGTGAACCGGTGTAGCACCTATGGTCTTCAGTGCGGCGATATGATCCGGGCTCGCGTAGCCTGCATTATGATCAAACCCGTACTCCGGATAATAGACGCTGAGTCTTTCCATCAGTTTGTCTCTATGTACCTTGGCGATGATAGATGCGCAGGCGATGGACGCGCTTAAAGTATCTCCTTTCACCAGTGAAATATTCTCTCCCTTATAATCTTTCACCTTATACCCGTCCGAAAGAACAAGTTCCGGAGGGATTTCAAGACTTCTGATAGATCCTCTGAAAACTTCGTGGTTACAGTAGGAAATGCCTAGACGATCTATATCGAGATTGCTCATCTCGTAAATACCATATGCCACAGCTTTCTCCCTGATCAGCACATCGAGTTCTTCTCTTCTCTTCTTCGATAATTTCTTTGAATCATCGATGCCGAGAATCATATTTTCCAGCGCAGAGTCCGGTTTCAATATGACTGCCGCCGCAACAATAGGTCCCGCTAAAGGACCTCTCCCGACTTCATCCACTCCGCATACCACTTTATTATAGGCGAGATCATGATCATAAAGCGCTTTGACCCTCGCTATTTCCACTTCTCTCTTCAGATACTCGCATTCCAGATACTCCGCCAGAGCCTGCACGCTTTTCCTCTTATCCATACGAAGAATTCTCATGCAGTTCTCCCTGTCCTTGAAAATCACTTCTTTGTTTTCTTTCACATAGGATTTTATCTCAGGAACACTTCCTGTCATGATGTGTTCAATCATGAGAGACCTCCGGCCATTCCAGTGAGATCTTACCAAGCTTCGCGCTTCTGAACTCGTCCAGAATCATCACCGCCACACGCATATAGTCGATTTCTCCACCTTTGATGATGCATCCTCTTTTCCTTGCGATGTTGTCCATATTTTCCAGTGGATCTTCTGAAAACTCTTCCAGAGCATATCTTTCGATGAGGCGATCCTTATAGTGATGAGACAGTCTTTCAATGAGCCTTAAAGCCAGTGTTTCCGTATCCATGATCTCATCTTTGATGGCACCTGTAAAAGCCAGATTCAGAGAAGTCTCCTCTTCAAATTTCGGCCAGAGGATTCCAGGTGTATCTAAAAGCTCAATGCCTTCCTTTGTCTTGATCCACTGCTTGTTCTTTGTGACTCCTGGTCTGTTTCCTACCTTTGCAATGGCATTCTTTGCCATTCGGTTTATGAATGAGCTTTTCCCCACATTTGGAATTCCGACCACCATGGCACGAATGGTGTAATTGACGATGCCGCGTTCCTTGTTTCTTGCAATCTTATCCTTCAGCAGTTCGTTGAGGGTCGGCTTGATGGCATTAAGCCCCTTTCCGGTGAGTGAATTCACTTCAAGCACCAGTGTGCTCTCATTCTCGAGACTTTTCTTCCAGCGCTTTGTCACCTGGTCTTCCGCCATGTCCGCTTTATTCAGCAGAATGATTCTCGGCTTGTTTTCGATGATCTTGTCAATTTCCGGATTCTGAGACGATGACACGATTCTCGCATCTCGGATTTCTATGACTGCATCAACCAGCTTCAGATTTGCCGTGATTTCTCTTCTGGTTTTGACCATATGGCCTGGAAACCAGTTTATTTTTTGCATATCCATCTAGTACACTTCCTTCCTGTAGTAAAATCTGTTCATTCCATAATGGATCATCTGAGGGATGAACGTACTGCTCGATAGCAGACTTCCCATTCCCATTCCATCTTCAACGATCTTCGCCTGACTTGCGCCACGCGCACATGACCTTATCGAATCCTGTCACTTTCGGTTTCTCATGACGATTCCCGTCAGCATTTCTTTCTTTATTATTATACATATAAGTGCAGAAATTGTCTCAAAAAACAGGAATGACATAGTATATATAAAACAAAAAAGAGACCGTAGCCTCTTTTTTATCATCTTATCTAGCGTTCTTAACCTTAGCAGCCTTACCGACTCTGTCTCTAAGATAGAACAGCTTAGCTCTTCTTACTCTACCTCTTCTGACAACTTCAAGCTTGTCTACGGATGGTGAATTTACTGGGAAAGTTCTTTCTACGCCAACACCATAAGCAAGTCTTCTTACTGTGAAGTTTTCTCTGGCTCCACCGTTCTGAATCTTGATTACTGCGCCTTCGAATACCTGGATTCTTTCCTTTTCGCCTTCTTTGATTCTAACGTGTACCTTAACAGTATCTCCCACGTTAAATTCTGGTAATGCAGATTCTCTGATCTGCTCAGCTTCAATAGCTCTGATTAATTCGTTCATAGTGCATTCCCTCCTATAGATAAATTGACGTTCATACAGAATCTTATATTCTCAGTGGAACGCCCGTACTAGCACAAATTATATTTTAGCACAACAAATGCTGTCAGTACAAGTGGAATCTATTTATTTTCTTCCATTTTCGCAAACTTTTTCAGAATCTTCCTATCATCTTTGGACAGGACATGTTTTTCATAAAGATCCGGTCTTCTCTCCATGGTTGTTTTCAGCATCATGTACCTTCTCCACTGCCTGATATTTTCATGATGACCAGAAAGAAGTATTTCCGGTACCTTCTGATGCTCATACTCTTCAGGTCTTGTGTACTGCGGATATTCCAGTAGATTTTCAGAAAAGCTTTCCTCTACGGAACTCTCGTCTGTGCCTAGCACGCCTTCTTTCAGTCTCAGGATACTGTCGATGATGGGAATCGCCGCCATTTCACCTCCGGTGAGTATGAAATCCCCCAGAGAAACCTCCATATCGACGTCTTGGTAGATTCTTTCGTCTATCCCTTCATAATGGCCGCAGAGAAAGATGAGACCGTCTTTTTTCGAGAGCTCTTCTGCCATTTTCTGATCAAAAGTCTTTCCTTTGGGTCCAAGAAAGATCACGCTACCTTTATTCACTTTCTTCGTCTCCCGTATCGCATCTCTTATAGGCTGGACGGTCATCACAAGGCCGCTGCCTCCACCATAGGGATAGTCATCCACCTTCCTGTGCTTGTCCTTGGAGAAGTCTCGTATGTTTGTCGTATGGATGGTGTATAGACCTTTCTCTTTCCCTCTTCCGATGATGCTTTCATTGAACAGACTGAACATGTCTGGAAACAGCGTGAGTATGTCAATCCTCATCCATCCACTCCCTGACAGGCTTTATGATGATTTTTTCTTCCTCGATGTTCACCTCAAGAACCACATCTCTGATGGCAGGAATAAGCAGTTCTTTGGGCTTTCTGATCCAGTATACATCATTGGCACCTGTCTGAATCACTTCATCCACAGGACCCAGTTCTTTCCCCTCACTGTCATAGACTGTGCAGTCTTTGAGATCTTCAATGAAATAAGCACCCTCTTCCAGTTTCACCGCTTCTTCTCTCGGTACTTCAATTGTTTTTCTTCGATATCTTTCAGCCTCATCAATGCTCTCACAACCTTCAAGCTTCATGATTGCACGATCGCTGCCCACGGTCACATACACTACATTCACTTCTTTTCCGTCAATGAAGACTCTTTTGAGCTTCTTGAACCTGCTGATATCGTCCGTTAAAGGAAAAACCTTGATTTCACCCTTTATGCCATGGGGTTTTGTAATTTCACCAATGGTTAGAAATTTCTTCATAACTACCTCTTCTTCATTCTTAGCCTTACTTCGTCCAAATATTCTAAAAGCCCACTTATTTCTAAGCAGGCTAAGAAAAATAGCTTATTCTACTATTTCCACATGTACTTTCTTGTTTTCCTTCATGGAAGCGGCTTTTACCACAGTTCTGATTGCTTTGGCAATTTTCCCCTGCTTACCGATGACCTTGCCCATATCCTCAGCGTTCACTCTGAGTTCCAGGGTAAGAGAACTATCGTTGTCCACTTCTGTGACGGAAACTTCTTCGGGGTGATCTACCAATTCCTTAGCGATAAACTCAACTAATTCTTTCATGTCATTCCCTCCGATTACTTCTTGATTCCAGCCTTGTCAAATAGTTTAGCAACAACCTCTGTAGGCTGAGCTCCCTTGTTTAACCATTCTGTTGCCTTTTCAGCATCAATCTTGACTTCCTTAGGTACGCTTACTGGATTGTAGAAACCAATCTCCTCGATAAACTTACCGTCTCTAGGACTCTTTGAATCTGCAACAACCAGTCTGTAAAAAGGAGCCTTCTTGGATCCCATTCTTCTTAATCTAATCTTTACTGCCATTTATCATTCACCTCCTGAATATTTGTGTTAAAAGGGCATTTTACCGAACAGTCCCTTTTTGGAACCCTTCTGCATATTCCCCATCTGTTTCATCATTTTCTTCATATTGTCAAAACCTTTGATGACTTTGTTGACATCTTGTATGGTTACGCCTGAACCTTTCGCGATTCTCTTTTTCCGAGATGCGTTTTCAAGTAATTTCGGGTTTTTTCTTTCCTTGGCTGTCATGGAATGGATGATGCTTTTCGTCTTCATCATTTCCTTTTCACTGTCATCAAGATTCAGTCCCTTCATTTCCTTGCTGTTCATTCCAGGCATCATTTCCATGATTTTGTTGAGGGGTCCAAGTTTCTGCATCTGCTCAAAGGCTTTCAGGTAATCTTCATAGTTGAATTCCTTACTCATCATCTTTGAGCCCAGTTCCCTGGCCTCTTTTTCATCAATGGCTGATTCTGCCTGCTCAATAAGAGAAAGCACATCACCCATGCCTAGAATTCGGCTCGCCATTCGTTCCGGATGGAACACTTCCAAATCGCTCATTTTCTCGCCTACACCAGAGAACTTGATCGGCTTTCCAGTCACTTCCCTGATGGAAAGCGCTGCACCGCCTCTGGTGTCACCGTCGAGTTTCGTCAGGATCACGCCTGTAAGATCCAGAGAATTATTGAAACTCTCGGATACATTGACAGCATCCTGTCCAGTCATGGCATCGACCACGAGCAGCGTTTCCATAGGTCTTATGGAAGACTTGATGCTCTTCAGCTCATTCATGAGTTCCTCGTCGATGTGAAGTCTACCAGCGGTATCTACGATAACCACATCGCAGCCTTCTTTTCGGGCATATTCCATGGACGCTTTGGCAATGTCCACAGGGCTTACTTTATCGCCCATGGCAAATACCGGGATGTCGATCTGTTTGCCTACAATCTGCAGCTGTTTGATGGCCGCAGGCCTGTAAATATCTGCTGCTACAAGAAGCGGCTTTCTGTTTCTCTTGCGAAGATGCAAGGCAAGCTTTCCAGCCATGGTCGTTTTACCCGCACCCTGAAGACCTACAAGCATGAATGCGGTAATAGAGGAATCAAAGTTAAGCTTTGCTTCACTACCACCCATCAGTGCAGTCAGTTCTTCATTTACGATTTTAACCACCTGCTGTCCTGGTGTAAGGCTTTCAAGGACCTCACTGCCAGTAGCCTTTTCGCTGACTTTCTTCACAAAGTTTTTGACGACTTTGAAATTCACATCAGCTTCCAGAAGGGCTAGCCGTACTTCTCTCATGGCTTCTTTTATGTCATTTTCTGTCAGCTTTCCTTTTCCACGAAGCTTTTTGAAGGCTTCCTGGAGTCTTTCCGCCAAACTGTCGAAGGCCATGTAATCCCTCCTTATAACTCCTTCAGGAGTTTTTCGATTTCACTACAGTAACAATTTTTCTCTAATAAAAGTGTTTTCATACGCTCTTTGATCTCTTCTTCCTTAATGGAAGATTTAAGAAGACTAAGCTTATCTTCATAATCATTGAGGGTCTTATAACATCTTCTGATCAGGTCATGAATTGCTTGTCTGCTGGTATTCTGATTCTCCGCGATTTCTGATAAAGAGTAATCCATATTATAGTATTGATCTAAAATATTTCTCTGCTTATCCGTCAAAAGCTTCCCATAAAAATCCATCAACAAGGATATTTCAATTCTGTCTTCCATAACCTCACCTACCACATGGATTAGTTTACCTAAAAAGCATAACGCTGTCAAGTACTTTTACCTGACAGCGTTAAAAAAATTTTTTCAGCGTGAATCATGTTACCCGATCAGATGAGCGCTTCCGCAAAAGCCTTGGCATCAAAGTCTTCCAGATCATCGATCCCCTCACCGACTCCGATATAGACTACCGGAATCTTCAGGGTCTCTTTGATGGAAAGCACCACTCCACCCTTGGCTGTACCATCCAGCTTGGTCAGAACGATTCCGTCGAGCTCAGCCACCTTCTGGAATTCCTTTGCCTGAATCACAGCATTCTGTCCGCTGGTTCCATCCAGAACCAGCAGGGAATAGATATTGGCATCTCCATATTCCCTGTCGATGACTCTTCTGATTTTCTCCAGCTCATTCATGAGATTCTTCTTGTTATGAAGTCTTCCTGCTGTATCAACAAGCAGCACATCCCCATTCCTCGCCTTGAACGCCTGCAGCGCATCAAATACCACTGCCGCAGGGTCAGAACCCTCCTGATGCCTTACGATGTCCACATCGGCTCTCTTCGCCCAGACCTCAAGCTGATCGATGGCTGCAGCTCTGAATGTGTCCGCTGCCGCCATGATCACTTTTCTGCCTTCTTTTTTATACTTATGCGCCAGTTTCCCGATGGATGTGGTCTTGCCTACGCCATTGACTCCGATGACCAGAATAATCGTAGGCTTTTCCACCTTGAACTTCTTCTCCTCGTCTTCCATGAACTCGGAAATCACTTCCTTCAGTGCACCTGAAACCATATCCACCTCTGTGATCTTCTGAAGTCTGATCTTCTGCCTCAGTTTCTCAATGAGAATCATGGACGTTTCATACCCCACATCAGACGTGATCAGCACTTCCTCCAGCTCTTCAAAGAGATCCTCATCAATGGTCATGGCAAGCCCCAGCACTTCATTCATCTTACCGGTGATGTTGTCTCTGGTCTTGCTTAATCCGCTTTTCAGTTTTTCAAAAAAATTAGCCATTTTCACTCCTTGCCACGGAAAGATCCATGGAAACAATTTTGGAAATCCCCTTTTCTTCCATGGTTACACCATAAAGGGCATTCGCCGCTTCCATTGTACCTTTTCTATGTGTAATCAAAATAAATTGTGTGTCTCTTGCAAATTCCGTAAGAAATTCTGCAAACCTGTAAACATTCGCATCATCGAGCGCCGCTTCAATTTCATCCAGTATGCAGAACGGTGTCGGTTTCATTCGGAGAATCGCAAATGTCAGCGCAATGGCCGAAAGCACTTTTTCTCCACCACTCATAAGGGTTATGTTCTGAAGTTTCTTGCCCGGGGGCTGAACACTGATTTCAATAGGCGCTTCCAGTATATCTCCTTCACCCAGAAGCAGCTTTGCATTTCCACCCTGAAAAAGTCTCCTGAAAGTGTCATTGAAGTTTTCATTCATCACTTTGAAGTTTTCTGTAAAGAGTGTTCTCATGCGAAGCGTCATATCCATAATCAGCTCTTTCAGCTCCAGCTTCGCTTTTTCAAGATCATCCCTTTGGGTAGTCAGAAATGCGCTGTGCTCTGACACCTCTCTGAACTCTTCTATGGCAGCCACATTTACATTGCCCAGTGCTGTGATCTGTCTTCTCAGATCGTTCAGCCTCTTTCTGAAGGCATCCTTGTCCGGAATCGGAATACGCTCTTCTTTGGCTTCTGCTAGCGTCAGATTCAGTTCATCATTGATTTTGTTCAGAAGACTGATCTTCTCCTTTTCCAGCTTATCAATGGCATCCTTCACTTTGTAGAGTTCCTTATCCAGAACATAGAACTCTTCATCCAGTGTTCTGACAAGCCCCTGCAGTTCCTTGAACGTCGATTTGTCCTTCACTTCTTCCATGGACATCTCATCCAGTTTTTTCTCCATGCCGGCAAGCTCATTCTGAAGCTCAGTAACCTCTGATTTCATTTCATCGATTCGCTGCTCTGAATGAATCACTTCCAAAGCTGTCGCTTCCTTTTCCTCATTCAGCTCATTCAGTGACTGTTTAAGCGCTGCGATGTCTTCTCTGACCCTCGCCAGAGCTTTTTTCTTCGCATCATGGGCCTCAAGAAGCCTTCCCTCTTTCACCGATTCCTCCATGATGAAGGCAGTAAGCTCATCAAACTCCTGATATTCCCTTGTTCTTTTATCTTTGATCTCCTTCAGATAATCCTTGTTCTTTTCTTTCTGCGTCATGAGGTCATGAATCTTCTCATCCATCTGTGCAATCGTCTGGTCAAGAGTCTTAAGTTCCATCTGCCTGGAGGAAAGATCCCTTTCCGCTTCGGAAATGATTTTCTCAAGCCTCATCATGTCCTTCTGAAAACCTTCCTGTCTTTCGGAAAGCTTTGCCAGATCCATCTTGTAATTGCTGATGGTGTAGGAGCATTCTCTTTCTTCTCTGGCTCTTTCCTGAAGAACCTTTTCGATTTCAGATCTCCTGGCGACTTCCTGCAATCTGCTCTCTTTCAATGCCGCGTAACTGACTGCAAGGTCTTCCAGATCTTTCTTTCTCGAAAAGATGCCAGAAGATTTCTTATACAGACTGCCTCCTGTCAATGATCCCCCCGCATTGATGATGTCTCCTTCCAGTGTGACGATTCTCATGGTATAGCCCATTTCCTTGGCTGCAAGAAGCGCTTCATCCATATTGGATGCCACAAAAACTCTCCCCAGGAGGTTTGCCGCGATTCCTTCATATTTCTTCTCGAAATTCACCAGATCAAATAAGTTCCCTAGAAGCTTACCTCGCTTCAGTGAAGGATCCTTGGCCTTATACCCTTTCATGACATTCAGCGGATAGAAGGTTGCACGACCGTAGGATTTCGACCTCAGGATCCCTATAAGCTCCTTGGCGTCGTTATCCGTAGGTGTGATGATGTTGTTCACCTGAGACCCCAGAGCCACTTCCAGCGCCAGTTCAAAGCCTTTATTGGGTTTGATGACCTCACCCACAAGATTGACTTTGCCGCTTAACTTATGGGATGAACTCTTGAGATAAGTCATGAGAGACTTTACAGATCTTGTATATCCTTCATAATGTTCTTCCAGATTTTTAAGAAGCTTCATCTGCGATTCCTGACCTCTCAGATCATAATCCATGTTCTTGACTCTTGAATCAAGCTCATTGAGTTCATGAAGCACTTTTCCCGCAGAGTCCTTTCTGTCCAGAAGCACCTTCTCTTCCTGTCTGATTTTTTCTTTCAGTTCCAGAATTTCCCTGTCTGTATCTTTCTTTGCCATTTCATTCATGGAGGAGGAAGCCTTATAGCTGCTGATCATGGAAATGATGTTTTCGACCTTACCTTTCAGAGTATCACGGTCACTGTAGCTGGCTCTGGCCTTGTCCTGAATGCTTCTTATTTTCTGGTCCGTATCCTCATCTTCATCACGAAGACCTTTCTGCGCATTCTCACTGAGCTTCAGACTTTCAGAAAGCTCGGCTTTGCGCATTCTTTTTTCATCCAGGTATCTTGAAACTTCACTGATCTCTGATTGCCCGCTTTCAATTTCCGAAGAGCGCTCCATCTGGCTCTCCTCTTCTTCGGACAGTCTTTTGGTGTTCAATTCAATGGACTTCTCATTTTTAGCCAGCGTCTTCTTCCGGTCTTCGATGAGCTGATAGAGCATTTTTATTTCGTTGGAAGCGGATTCATTCTGCTCCCTCTTGCGATAAAATTCTTCTTTCAGTTCAGTCTCCCGTTCCTTCTTCTCTTCCATGGCGAGTTCCAGCGCATCTCTGGATGTGGTTGCTTCCGCTCTTTTTCTTTCGATTTCATCGTAGTTTCTGGAAACACGAGACAGCTTTTCATCGAGAGAAGCCTTTTCGGCATCAAACTCTTCCAGGTCCGACAGTATGAGGGAAATCAGAATTTCTCTCTGTTCCTTGCTGAGCACAAGAAACTTCTCCGCCTTCTCTTTTTCTTTCTGAAGCGGTCCGATTCTTTCTTCGTAGGTATTCAGAATATCATTGACACGCAGAAGATTCTGCTCCGTATTCACCATTTTCTTTTCTGATTCTTCTTTTCTGGACTTGTATTTTACAATCCCTGCCGCTTCTTCCAGAAGCGCGCGTCGGTCATCCATCTTCCCGCTTAGGATCGCTTCAATTTTTCCCTGTCCGATGAGGGAATATCCTTCTTTGCCGATTCCTGTATCCATGAACAGTTCATGGATATCCTTCAGTCTGCAGGTCGTGTTATTGATCAGATACTCACTCTCTCCGGATCGGAAAAGCTTTCTTGTGACGCTGACTTCCGAATACGGTACTGGCAGCTTTTTCTCGCTGTTATCCAGAAGCAGCGTCACTTCAGCAAACCCCAGCGGTTTTCTGAAATCCGTACCTGCAAAAATAACATCCTCCATTTTTCCGCCACGAAGGGATTTCACTTTCTGTTCGCCGAGCACCCATCTTACCGCGTCCGATATGTTGGACTTGCCGGATCCGTTGGGTCCCACGACAGCAGTGATTCCGTTGTTGAAATCCAGGAGAGTTCTGTCCGCAAAAGATTTGAATCCTCTTATTTCTATGGATTTAAGATACATTACAAAACACCCCTTTCCTGGTAGGATCTGATTTCAATGATGTCCTTGCGTTTCTCAGATACTACCTTCACATGCACTTTCATTTTCTCAAGAAGCGGCCTGAAATATCTTTTCCCGCCCGCATAAAGCTTGGAGAGGTCTTGTTCTCCAATGACCACTTCCACTTCTTCTCTCTTTGTCTCTTCAATCCGCCTTGCCAGAAGAAAAGATTCTGCCAGCTCACGAATGGCCGGATGAAAAGGTCCGGCTATGACATCCGCCTTGTCACTGATCTCTTCTGTAGGCTGCAGACCTACTCTGATGACTTTGATGCCATGCTTCTCATATTCCCTCATCATCAGTGCCGCAATTTCCACTGCTTCATCCAGTGCATAGGGACGATAGACACCGCTCTTGTAGAATTCTTCCATTTCCGTGTCTTTTATGACCAGCGCAGGATATATTCTCACAAGATCCGGCTTCATTTCGATACTTTCCTGAAGGGAAAGAAAGTCCTTTTCTCTTGAATCTCCCGGAAGACCGATCATGAGCTGATGACCTAAAGTCATCCCGAAATCTCTGATCAGTCTGGAAGCGTGATAGACCGAACTTTTATCATACCCTCTTTTCGATTGTTTCAGCACATCCTCATCCATAGACTGCACCCCCAGTTCCACAATATCCACACCATAGCTTTTCAGATGATGCATGATGGGCAGACTGATGTAGTCAGGACGAGTAGAGAGTCTTATGAACTTTATGAGCCCTTCTTCCTTTGCTTTTTTCGCCGCTTCAAGAAGTTCTTTCTGTTTCTTCATATTGATGGCGGTAAAGGTGCCTCCGAAAAAAGAAACCTCGACAGTGGTTTTCCTTCTGTCTATGGTTTCAAGATAACGTTCTATGGTTTCGCGCACAGATTCCCCGGTTATATTGTCGTAATCCTCACGAAGCTGCCCCGTGATCTTTGCCTGGTTGCAGAAGACACAGTCATGAGGACATCCCACATGTGGTATGAATATGGGAATGATCCGATGCTTATTCATGGGTATCCTCAGCTTTCACGTATTTTCCCAGAGCATCTTTTGCTGCCAGCTGCTCCGATTCCTTCTTGGAGAATCCTTCTCCCTTACCCATGGTGATGCTGTCGATGACCACTTTGGAATAGAATTTCCTTCTATGAGGCGGGCCCTCGTATTTTATGAGTTCGTATCGGATTTCGATTTCCCCGTTCTCCTGGAGAATTTCCTGCAGACTTGTTTTATAATCGAGAACGATTTCGTTTCTGTTGGCCATCTCAATGATTTCCATGAAGCTTTTCACTACAAATCTCTTAGCGACTTCCATGCCCTGATCCAGATACACCGCTGCAATGACAGCTTCCACACCGTCTGCAAGGAGCGCTGCCCTTTCACGACCACCTGTGAGCTCTTCTCCTTTGCTCATTCTGATATACCTTCCAAGGTTCCAGTCCACGGCAACCTGATGCAGAGAAGCCTCACACACAATCAGTGCGCGAAGTTTAGTCAGTTCACCTTCTGTCTTCTTCGGAAAATTTCTGTAGATGTACTCTGTTATAGCCAGCTGTAGTACTGCATCTCCCAGAAACTCAAGCTTTTCGTTGTAATCCATGTTCTTATGCTGATTTGCATAAGATGAGTGGGTCAAAGCTGTCTCCAGAAGCCCCAGATCATTGAATGGCTGCTTTATGATACTTTCAAATTCCATGATTAACTCCTTTTCTAGAAGTTCATTCGTCAAGCTACCTGTTAGCCTCACGAATAAACTTATAATCCTCTTTATTATACAAAAAAAACAAAGTCCCGTATATAGGCCGAGCCTTTCATACGGGACATGACTTTTTATTCCTCGCCGATTGCCGCTGTCAGATAGTTTACCACATCTCCGACACTCTTCGCCTGTTCAGCTTCATCATCAGAAATTTCAATGTCAAACTCCTCTTCAAGAGCCATGACGATTTCCACGATGTCAAGGGAATCAGCACCTAGATCCTCAAAAGTGGAATCCATTGTCACTTCATTTTCATCAACACTTAGTTTATCTACGATAATTGCTTTTAACTTTTCGAATATCATCTTAAATCACCTCCATCATTTGTATAATATTAGAAATGGCACGCAGATGCAACAGAAAAATCTCTTATTTAAGATTTTCCTTGAAGTGTTCAAGGTATTTTCTGTCATAAAAACTCTTGCCCTGCCTTATGGCATTTTTGAAAGCCCTTGCATCTGAAGTCCCATGGGCTTTAACAACAATTCCGTCTACTCCGAGAAGCACTGCGCCGCCTTCTTCCTTATAGTCATTCTTGAGCATGAATTCCTTCAGACTAGGCTTCACAAGAAGTCCGCCGATTTTGCCTTTTGTCGTGCTCATCATGGCTTCCTTGATCATGGACATGAGATTCTTCACAACCCCCTCGTACATTTTCAGGACCACATTCCCGGTGAATCCGTCGCAGACGAGGATTTCCACATCACCAGCTGTTATGTCTCTGGGCTCCACATTTCCGATGAAGTTTATGCTTTTTTCCTCTTTGAGCAGTCCATAGGCCGCCTTCGTAAGCTCATTACCTTTTTCCTCTTCCGCACCGATGTTGATGAGACCCACTTTAGGATTACTGTTGTCTTTCAGCGCTTTGAAGTAGACTGTTCCCATCTTCGCGAATTCAACCAGATTCTGCGGCTTCACATCGGCATTGGCACCCAGGTCGATGACCATGAAATGACCGTTTTTACCTGGCATCAGCGCACCCAGCGCGGCTCTGTCTACCCCCTTGATTCTACCAACAACAAGAAGACCTCCTGCCAGAATCGCGCCAGTGGAACCAGCTGAAACCACCGCATCGGCTTTCCCCTCTTTCACGAGATCCATCGCCCTGCGCAGGGAAGAATCCTTCTTTCTTCGGATCGCCATGACTGGAGATTCATTCAGTGAAATCTCTTCTCTCGCATCCAGAATATCAATCCTGCTCTGATCGTACTCATACTGATCCAGTTCTTCCTGTATCTTTTCTTTGGGCCCAGTGATGGTGACATGCACGCCATATTCTTTTACAGCAAGCACTGCACCATGAACAGATTCCTTTGGGGCAAAGTCTCCCCCCATTCCATCTAAGGCGATTCTCAAAATTCATTCCTCCTATGCTCCCGGCTTCTACTCAGGAACAGTTATTTCTATCAGATAATGTATACATCATACTATTATAATGCATCTTACCCATCATAACCAAATTCTCTTAAGAAAATTTTAAAGTTTACCCGTGGAAATCTCGCCACAAGCAAAAACCCGCTCCCTCTATAAATAGAGAAAACGGGTAAAAAAAGGAAAGTCCAGGACTCTCCTATTCAACCTCAGTTGTTACAACTTCCTTACCGTTATAATATCCGCAGTGCTTGCACACTCTGTGACCAAGCTTCATTTCATGACACTGTGGACATTCAACAATTCCAGGTGCTCCTACTTTGAATGTTGATGCTCTTCTTCTGTCTCTTCTACCTTTAGAAGATTTTCTAGCTGGATTTGCCATTATTACACCTCCTTAAACATGTCCTTGAGGGCTGATAACCTCGGATCAATCTCATCACTTCTACAGCTGCACTGCTCATGATTGAGGTTTGTTCCGCAGGTCTGACATAAACCTCTGCAGTCTTCTTTGCAAAGAATTTTGAAAGGGAATGCCAAATAGATGTTATTGAGAACAACATCCCTTAAATCGAGAATATTACCTTCCTCTAAAGTGATGATATTCCCGTCTTCCTGTTCATTTTTAGAAACCTTTTCGTCCACGATCAGTTCCAGGTCCTGCTCGAATTGTTCAAGACATCTGGAACAGGTATGCAGCATCCTGGTATTTACAGATAGCTTAACATCTGCAACGCCCTGGCTTACCACTACTTTTCCTTTAACTTGGATTGGTTTCAGAATTCTAATGGTCTCGTTGTTATAAACAAGATTCTCTTTGTGGTAGGTAAAATCAATATCCTTGGTTATGGATTTTACATTTGAATCCTGTAGTATTATTTCCATCTTTATTCTCCTGTTCACCTGCAAAAAGCAGATGCTGCTTCCATCGAGTTATACTTCTCAAGCAAACACATATAATTATATAAAGTCAATTTTCAAAAGTCAAGGTTTTTCTATCCTTCCTCAAATTCACTTCAACATCATATGGTTCATTAAGTATACACTGGTTATTTTCTTATGTAAATAGAGCCATTGCGTGTTCTGTCCAGAAAACCGTATTCAATGAGGTATCTTCTAAGAAGTACATAATCTTCATAGATTCTCATCAGGACCCTGTTCACTTCCTTTTCGGTATACTGTCTGCCCTCCTTGAACTGCCGGGCGATCATCCTGAGTACAACGATCTTTTTCTTCTCTCTGGCCGGAAAACTCTTCAAAGCCCCTTCTTCTGTCATATAGGTCGTTATGACTTTCGCTTCTTCCGCTTTGGTGATCTGATAGCGGTCATCCAGCATGGTGGCACCTTTATGAGGCGCAATATGCTCTTCCCCTCTGATTTCAAGATTCTCCATGAGCTTAATGAAGATCCTTGCCTGCTTTTCCTTCTCCCTGAGTCTGAAACGATGATTTCTCACCGTACTTGGAGAAATCTGAAGTGCATCCGCGATTTCCTGGTCCTTCATCCCCTGATGCAGCATGGGAATCAGGGTTTCCTGCACTTCTGTCAGCCCTGTGGCACTTCTGGGCAGCTTCAGTATTTCCTCCACCATGTCGTGGATAAGCAGGTGCTTCTCCAGCATTCCTTTCCCTGAATAGAGCTTCTCCTCATAAGGATAAATCCGCTCTTTCTCAAAGCTTTCACCGCAATAGGCACACCGGAAGACATTTCCTTCTTCGAAGTATTCCGCTAAAAAATCCAGATGCTTCAATTCCTGTTTCATCATACACCTCTCAAACTATGTTATTATTTGTTTGCTTATATGTGTGTATTTTATAGCATCGTTTGACATTTTTCAAGGCTATTTTTGAAAATTAGTCTCATACATTCTTACTGAAAAGCAAAAAATCTGCTGCAGACCCCGTTTCGGATCCGCAGCAGACTTCATTCATATTCTTACTTTATCAGTGACAGTGTATCTCTTGCAATCATCAGTTCTTCATTGGTTGGAATCACGATGATCTTCACCTTTGAATCATCAGTGGAAACAATCTTCTCTTTTCCTCTGACCTTATTCTTTTCCTTGTCCAGCTCGATGCCGAACCATTCCAGATCAGTTATGATCTCTTCTCTGGTCTCAACCGCATTCTCGCCAAGTCCAGCTGTAAAGATCACTGCATCGACACCATTCATGGCAGCCATGAAGTAACCGATGTACTTCTTGACTCTGTAATGGAACACATCAAGAGCCAGTTTGGCTCTGTCATTGCCTTCGGCAGCAGCATCTTCAATGTCTCTGAAGTCGGATGATACGCCTGAAAGTCCAAGAACACCGGATTTCTTGTTCATGATGTTGTTCACTTCATCATAGCTGTATCCCTTCACATCCATAAGATATGGAATGATGGCAGGGTCGATGTCTCCGCATCTTGTTCCCATGAGGAGTCCTTCAAGCGGTGTGAATCCCATGGAAGTGTCTACAGATATGCCACCTCTTACAGCTGCTACTGAAGCACCATTTCCTAAATGACATGTGATCAGCTTAAGGTCCTTCAGGTCCTTATCCAGCATCTGCGCTGCTCTCTGAGATACATATTTATGACTTGTACCGTGGAAGCCGTACTTTCTTATGTGGTTTTCCTTGTACAGTTCATAAGGAAGTCCATAAAGGAACGCCTTTTCAGGCATGGTCTGATGGAATGCCGTATCGAAAACCGCCACCATGGTCGTATCAGGCATCAGTTCCTTGCAGGCGTTGATTCCGATGATGTTTGGTGGGTTATGCAGTGGTGCCAGTACAGAGAATTCTTCAAGATCCTTCATCACTTCATCATCAATGATGACGGAACTGCTGTACTTTTCGCCTCCATGAACCACTCTGTGACCCACAGCTCCGATCTCGTCAGAAGACTTGATTACACCCTGAACCTCATCCAGTAAGGTATCAATTACATGGGCAATGGCATCCTTATGATTCTTCATAGGAACTGTAAGCACATACTTTTCTCTACCTTCCACTTTCTGTGTCAGCTTTGAACCTTCAATGCCGATTCTCTCTACAAGTCCTGTTGATAAGGAGTTTTCATTCTCCATGTCTATAAGCTGGTACTTCAGTGATGAACTACCACAGTTGATTACTAAAATTTTCATTAATCCGATTCCATCCTTTATATCTTATTTTTTTATTATGCGTTCTGAGCCTGTACTGCTGTAATTGCTACAACATTGACAATATCTTCCACGCTGCATCCTCTTGAAAGGTCATTGATCGGTTTTGCGAAGCCCTGACATATAGGCCCGATGGCATCAGCCCCTGCAAGTCTTTCCACAAGTTTGTAACCGATGTTTCCTGCCTGGAGGTCAGGGAATACAAGCACATTGGCTTTGCCTGCCACTGGTGATGAGGCTGCTTTCTTCTTTCCGACCGCCTCCACGATGGCTGCATCCAGCTGAAGTTCTCCATCAATCATGAAATCAGGTCTCATTTCCTGCGCCTTCTTTGTCGCTTCTACTACCTTCGTCACCAGTTCGTGCTTTGCACTTCCATAAGAGGAGAAGGAAAGCATGGCTACCTTAGGGTCGAATTTCATCAGCTTTTTCGCTGATTCGGCTGTAGCAACTGCAATGGCTGCAAGTTCATCCGCATTGGGATTCGGATTCACTGCACAATCCGCAAACAGCATCTGTCCGTCTTCTCCAAAGCTCTTGTCCTTCAGAAGCATAATGAAGAATGAGGATACCACACTGATCCCAGGGGCAGTTTTAATGATCTGAAGACCTGGTCTTAAGAGATCTCCGGTAGTATGCACCGCACCGGATACCATACCATGCGCGTCATCATTCTTAACCATCATGGTTGCGAAATACATAGGATCCAGTACAATGTTTTCAGCCATGGACTCCGTGACACCTTTCTTCTTTCTCAGCTCATATAAACCTTCTGCATATCCTTTTGTTCTTTCTGAAGTTGCAGGATCTTCGATGGTGATTCCTTCGATGTTGACACCGAATTTCTTTGCGTTGGCCTCAACTTCATCTCTGGCCCCTACTAGAATAACCTCAGCTATTCCTTCAGAATGAATGATCTGCGCAGCCTTCAGGTTTCTTTCTTCATTACCTTCAGGGAGCACGATTTTTTTCAGGTCACTTTTTGCAAGTTCCTTCATCTTGGACACAAAATCCATAATATTCTCCTTTCATCTCTACATTAACTTTTTAAACAACATACCTTATAATATAATACATCTTTATAACTGTTCTTTTCAAGTCGAAAGCGCTAAAATGAAGTAGAAATACAATAAGGAGTATGCACTTATGAGAATAGCCGCTATTATCTCGGAATATAACCCTTTCCACAAGGGACATGAATATCAGATCAGAATGACCAGAACGGACGGAAAAGCCACTCACGTCATAGCGCTCATGTCCGGTAACTTTGTACAGAGAGGACTCCCCGCCATCATAGATAAATACAGAAGAGCGGAAATGGCTCTTCTGGGAGGAGCTGATCTGGTACTGGAGCTTCCCGGCGTCTATGCCCTGTCATCGGCTGAATTTTTCGCGGAAGGATCCATCAGAATTCTAAACGCACTCAACGGGGTGCACCTTCTATCTTTCGGCTCAGAAGAAGGAAGGCTTGATATCCTGAACACCATCGCTGAAATCCTTGCACATGAACCTGATGAATATAAGGAGCTGCTGAAAGAAGAACTTCAGCGCGGGCACTCCTTTCCCAAAGCAAGAAATCAGGCTCTTAAGAAACTTCTTCCTCAGATAGATATGGATTTCATTCAGAACCCAAACAATATTCTCGGCGTGGAATACCTCAAAGCAATGAAGAGAACAGGATCGAAAATCCAGCCATTCACAGTTCAGCGGATCGGAAAAGGCTATCACGACCTGGAACTGAGTGAAGAGGAATACGCTTCCGCTACAGCATTAAGAAATGAAATCCATAACAATGAAAGCATTGAGGGATTTGTTCCAGATAAGGTCTTCGAGTATATAGAAGAGCTGAAGAAGAGGAATTATCCCTTTATTTCCGATGAAGATTTCAAGGATTTCCTGATCTACAGGCTCATCACCGAGCATCACTCTTTGATCCGCATACAGGAAGCAAATGAAGGACTCGACAACCGGATCCTGTCACATCTTAATCACCTGAAAGAAGGTTCACTGGAATCATTCATTGATGAGATCAAGACAAAAAGATATACGCGCACAAGAATCTCACGAATCCTTATGCAGTTTCTTCTAGCTTATGACCTCGAACCTATAGAAACACTCCGCAGGCAGACACCGGAGACTGTGAAAATTCTCGCACTCAATGAGAAAGGGCAAGAGATCCTTGCAGCCCTGAGAAAAGACAAGGAAATCGGACTCGAGCATAATTTCGGTCGGAAACTTGATCCGTTCCAGAAGATCGATCAGAAATCTTCCCTGATTTATGCCATGAGAAACCCCGCCTATGATCCGCAATGGGATTTCAAAGGGTTCAGAGATCCGAAGTCACTAAGATAGAAAAACCGTCGGGGCATACCCGGCGGTTTTTTCACAGAATCTTAAAGCTATTTCAACGACTGCTTCATAAGTGCATTCTATATTGGACTAAATGCAGCAACTCAATGAAAAGCAAAACCCAAAGATACTGAACAGATCAAGGAGGTAACGCAGATGAAATACGAGCTAAAGGATCATGATATGCCCCGTGATGAAGAGATCAGAGACCAGAATATGGATTCAGTGGATGAGTCTGAAATGGATCCTGAACCGATATATGATAACCCGACCCATAAAGGATATGGAAGACTGAAAGACAAGGTAGCCATCGTGACAGGTGGAGACAGCGGAATCGGTCGGGCGATTTCGGTCGCCTTTGCCAAAGAAGGTGCTGATGTGGTCATCATCTATTACGATTCAAATGATGATGCCGATAAAACAAAGAAAATCATAGAAGATTATGGTTCGAAATGCATCCTCCTGAAGGGTGATCTGGGGAAAAGCGGTTTTTCCAGAGAGATTATAGAAAAAACACTGAGAGAATTCGGCAGCCTCGACATCATCGTCAACAACGCCGCCGAGCAGCACCCACAGAACTCTCTGGAGGAAATCACAGACGATCAGCTGGAGCGTACCTTCAGAACCAATATATTTTCCATGTTCTATCTGATACGCGAAGCTCTTCCCCACCTGAAAGAAGGTGCATCAATCATCAATACGAACTCCAACACATCCTTTGTTGGGAATCCCAGACTGATCGATTACTCCGCAACCAAAGGAGCCATTTCCTCATTCACGCGCTCGCTTTCCCTTAATCTGGCTTCAAGAAGAATACGGGTGAATCAGGTTGCACCAGGCCCGATCTGGACACCACTGATCCCTTCCACCTTCAGTGGTGAGGATGTCGAGAATTTCGGAAAGAATGTTCCTCTTGCAAGACCCGGGCAACCTGTGGAACTTGCTGAAGCATATGTTTATCTCGCTTCTGACGGATCAACCTACATGACTGGCCAGACCCTTCATGTCAATGGCGGAGAGATTCTCAACGGCTGAATAAACGTGAACCAGGGAGCAGACATCTGTTCCCTTTTCTTCATGTTAACTTACATATAATAGGTTACATTTACTTTATTATATGGTATAATTAACCATATAATAAATAGGAGGAAAGGTAATACTTTACCATGATGAACGATGAATTATAATGAAGCATACGACAAACTGCTGGGCTATCAGGAAGATATCCTGGTGCTCAAATCCAAACTCAGCGACAACCGGAAGCAGCTCGAAGAAAAAAACAGCCAGCTGAAATCATTTCTGCAGATCATGAAGAAGGAAAAGAAAGATGTGGAAGCATTGGAAGGTCTTTCCATCTCGTCGATTCTCTCTAAAATCTCCGGATCCTATGATGAGAAAATCGATAAGGAATCCGAAGAATATCTCCTTGCGAAAATCAGATACGATGAAATGAATACAAGCATGATGAACCTCAAAAAAGAAATGGAACGTCAGCACAGTGAAATCCGGAACCTTGAGAAAGAACACGCGGAACTGAAAGCCCACATCCTCGTATCCTATCCCGAAGGAGTCGCTTTATCTCAGGAAATCGAAGCGAAGAAGAAAGAACTCTTCTATGTGAGAAAAGAAATCGTAGAGGCGATCAAAGCTGTGGAAAATGTGACCGCTCTCTCTTTAGAGGCTGAGAGCAAACTCTCCAGCGCCAAAAGCTGGTCCACTTATGACACCTTTTTTGGTGGTGGAATCATTGGTGATCTCGTGAAGTACTCAAGACTGGATGAAGCCAATCAGCATATTGCTGAAATCAACTCAGCTGCAGATATCATGCAGAAAGAACTTCAGGATGTGGATCTGGCCATTGAGAACAAGATGGAGCACATAGGGGGAGGAGAAAGATTTTTCGATATCGCCTTCGATAACATCTTCTCGGACTGGAGCATACGAGGAAAAATCACCTCGAATCTCGAGCACATTCAGAACTTTCTCTCCGAACTTCGATCCATCAGTGAGCACCTTCGAGGGAAGATGATCGAGATTGACCGGGAACTATCCAATCTTTAATCTCTCCGCTTATTGCAAGCAGAAAAAAATGACAAGCGGCTTCTCCGTTTTACAGGGAGAGGCCGCTTGTCTTCTTGTTCTGATCTGCTATTTAAAGAAATTTCTTTATATACGGAATCACATCATCCACATCCATGTCCAGCGCTACGGAGAATTCTCCGCTCAGAAGGTTTGTTGCTGATTTCAAGATCATATCATCACTGGATGACAGCTTCTTTCCTTCTTCCTTTTTTTCCAGCTTTTCATCTGCCAGCGCCTTGATGAGCAGAAGCCATGATTCACTGTCCCCGGATTTCAGAAGTTCATTATACTCCCGTGCTCTCTCCTTGGCGTCATCAATCCAGTCAATCTGCTTGTCCTTCATCTGACTCAGCAGCTGCTCCGCTTCTTCTTTCGAAATGACTTTTCTCATGTTGATATCTTTATTCATAATCGGAATCATGATGATGGAGTCTGTTTCCTTGATTGGACTGAGTATGTAATATTTTCTTTCCTTGTTGTAACCTTCTTCATCACGTCGAATATCTGTAACTTTGCAAGCTCCAGTTAAACCATACATGACATAATCATTAATTTCGAACATTAAATTACCCCCTTGCGCAAAACATCAGGTTGCAGACCATATCACTATCCACAAAAAGAACGTATACGAGAGATTTCAGTGGACCAGCTTTTATATCATTCACCAATCAAATTGTTATTCTAAATATATTCTGTATTTTAGTGTTATCTCCCAACAATACTATTATATCAAATTTTGAGAAAAAAATGAAGTTTTAGACCATTTAAATTTACACAACAGAAATGATTTCCATACATAGCAGAAACTCCATGAAAAGATTCGGCTCTTAACATGGAGTTTCTGCGGTTGAAATTGCATTGATCTGCTATTTCATTTCTCTCAATTCTTTGATGTTCTCTTTGATTGTATTGGATGTGGTATTGAAATTCTTGTTGTATTCCTGAACGAATCCTTCAAAGAGATTTTTGAAATTCAACATCATCTGCTGATTCTTTTCCTTGATCTCAGAATCCAGATCTGACAGTAGTGAATCCGCATAATCCCTTGCAGATAATTTAACCAGTTTCGCTTCTGTCTGAGCCTTGTTTATGATTTCCTGCGCCTTTATATTCGCTTCCTTTACAATATCATGGTTATCCACTTTTTCTCTCATCATTCGATCCACTTCCGCTTTGGTTCTTTCATATTCCGTTTTCGCTTCCGTAAGAATACGATCTTTTTCACTCAGAACCCATTGCGCTGTTCTCAGATCTTCAGGTATCACCTGAACGATTTCATCCAGAATGTTCACGATTTCTTCCTTATCAACCATGACCTTCTTAGAAAACGGCATCTTGGAGCCATCATCTATAATTTCCTGCAGCACTTCTACAAGACCAGTAATCTCGATTCTTCTTGATGTCACTTCATAATTTTCTTTCATTAAACTACCCCTCCATCGATTCCAACTTTTTTATAGATGTCCTGAACAATATCTCCTGGAACAAAATTCGATATATCCCCCTTAAAATGCAGAATCTCCCTTACAGAAGAAGAGCTGATATAAGAATACTCCGTACTCGCCATCAAGAGTATTGTTTCCACGCGGTCTTTTGAAAGTTTTCGATTCATATGTGACATCTGAAGCTCATAATCGAAATCCAGTCCTACGCGAAGACCCTTCACGATTATTTTCGCATCAATGCTTTCCATGAAGTCAATCAGCAGACCTTCAAAACTTACTACTTCAATATTATCATATTTCTCTACCAGTTTACCAATCATACCAACTCTCTCGTCGATTGTAAACAGGCCTTTCTTATCAACATTCTTCAATACTGCCACAATCAGCTTATCAAAAAGCCTGGATGACCGTGTGATGATATCCATGTGTCCTAGGGTGATCGGGTCGAAACTTCCTGGATAAACAGCGATTTTCATATTATCTCCTCATATTCTCAGCTGATAGAATCCCAGTATGGTCTTTCCGTACTTTCTTTCATCTATCAGTTCATATTTTCCATCGGGCTTATAAATACTTTCATCTTTATCGTATTTAGATACAATCACTCCATTTTCTGATAGAAGATCATATTTCTCGATGAGCCTGATGGATTCTTCCACCATATTATTCAGATAAGGCGGGTCTACAAATATTATATCGAACTTTTCTCCATTAGACCCTGAACTTTTTATGAATTCGTAGGAATCTTTATGATATGCCTTGCATGAATCCGTGAAACCCAGAAGATTAATGTTTTCCACAAGAATATCATAGGTCTCTTTGAATTTTTCGGTGAGAATCACTGTATCCGCTCCTCGACTTGCACATTCAAGCCCAAGACTCCCCGTACCGGCAAACATATCCAGTACTCTTGCACCATAGATCTTAGGATTGATGATATTGAACATGGACACTTTCACTCGATCAAGAGTAGGTCTTGTCGCTCTCATTTCACCTTTTTGTGTAATTCTGCCTTCATTCCTGGGTGAGAGCAGTTTCCTCCCCTTGGCAGTACCTGAAATTATTCTCATTTGCTATTCTCCTCTAATTCAGACAAATAAAATTCATGCTTCTGGAAATCTTCTTCAGGAATTCATTCTTCATTCTGATTTCTTCGGGATGTTTCCCGTTATATACTTTTTTCGCATAACTGTTCGCTTTCAGAAAAAGTTCGTAGTCCATTGCAAGGTTAGATAAGATGAGTCCGGAGTGTCCGCTCTGGTTGACACCAAAGAGCTGTCCGGTCCCCCTTTGCTTCAGATCCTCCTCGGCTATGAAAAAACCGTCATTGCTTTTCACCATGATCTCCAGCCTTTCTCTTGTGATCTGACTTTTGATGTTTGCCACCATAATACAGTAGGACTGATATTCGCCACGTCCTACGCGCCCTCTTAGCTGGTGCAGCTGAGCAAGACCGAATCTCTCCGCATTTTCGATGACCATGACACTGGCATTGGGCACATTTACCCCTACCTCAATTACAGTCGTTGCAATGAGAACCTGAATTCTCCCATCCTTGAAGGACTCCATGACCTGATTCTTTTCCTTTGAAGTCATTTTACCATGCAGGTACCCCAACCGTATACCCTTAAGATGACCTTTGGAAAGTTCGTCATATAATCCTTCCACGGAATTCAGCTCCCCGTTTTCGTCAAGGTCTATGAGGGGTGTAACGATGTACGCCTGCCTTCCGTTTTTCACTTCTTCAAGAACCTTACTATAGCACGCTTTCCTCTTTCCCTCATCCAGAAGAACCGTTTTAATCTCTTTTCTTCCCTTTGGCAGCTCATCTATGACCGACAAATCCAGGTCGGAATAGATGGTAAGCGCCATGGTTCTTGGAATTGGTGTTGCACTCATGACGAGCACTTCAGCTGTCTTGCTCTTATTGATAAGCTTTGCTCTCTGATTGACGCCGAACCGATGCTGTTCATCCGTGATGATCATTCCCAGTTTTGTGAAATTCACCTTTTCCTCAATGAGTGCATGGGTTCCGATCATAAGCAGCGGTTTTCCGGCACCCAGATCCTCTGATATTCTCAGGCGATCCGACTTCCTGGTGGATCCGGTCAGGAGCTCCACATTAACGCCCATAGGACCAAGCAGCTTTACCGCTTCTTCATAGTGCTGTTTCGCCAGGATTTCAGTAGGAGCCATGAATGCGCCCTGATATCCGTTTTCGATGACATTGAAGAGTGAAATCAGCGCAACAACGGTCTTGCCTGATCCCACATCTCCCTGGAGAAGGCGATTCATCGGAAAAGTGCGCTTCTGATCTTTCAGGATTTCACGGATGACTCTGTTCTGAGCCTCTGTCATGTTGAAGGGAATCTGCTCTTTCAGCTCTTTCAGTCTCCTGCTCATGCTGAAGGAGATGCCTTCTTCATTTTCCAGTCTTCTGGTCTTGGACAGCATGATTTTCATGGAATAGGAAAACATCTCCTGGAATTTCATCCTTTTCAGTGAATCTTCCAGTTTTCTCTCATCTTCAGGAAAATGAAGACTTCTGACCGCCTCGTCCAGAGAAATCAGGTCTTCCTCTTCAAGAATCTGCCGGGGAAAATTCTCATTGATGATGACCCGCTCAAGAATCTGCCTGACCAGTTTTTTGATCAGTGTTCCTGTGACTTTCCCTTCTGAAGAATATACCGGCACAATCTCCTCTTTGTCCTTGTTGATCACCGGATTGATGCATTCGATGTTCTTCCCTTTTTTTGTGAACTTTCCCTTCAGTTCATATTTTTCGCCGATTTTATAATTATTGGAAACGTATGGCATATTGAAGAACAAGGCTTTCAGCTGACCGAAATCTGTGGAGAAATAAATGGTCGTCATGGTTTTTCCGGTGCGCGTCCGAAAAGGCTTTGTGATGCGGACCGCTTCCGCTTCCAGCTTCACTTTATCCATTCCGTTGAAATAAGTATCATCCGCCTCATGGTATGTATCATATGCACGAGGAAAATAAAGAAGAAGATCCAATAGGGTCACGATGCCCATTTTTTCCAGCTGTTCTTTCGTTTTTGCTCCAACCCCTTTCAGGGTGCCCACGGAATCGTAAATATCCATATAATCCTCCTAAAAAAAAGAAGGCCGAAGCCTTCTTCAAATTTATTCCACCGCGATGATAAAGTAGTACAGAGGTTGTTTCCCATCTACACTCATAACATCCAGGTCTTCATACTTTTCTTCAAGAAGCTCTACAAGTTCATTAAACTCTTCTTCTTTCACATCTTCACCATAAAACAGTGTGATGGAGGAACTTTCTTCGTCCACCATGGATTCAATGAGCTCTTCCACAAGAGGATACAGTTCTCTTTTCACCAGTTTGATCTTGTTTTCGATCAGTCCCAGATAGTCTCCCTGCTTGACCTCTTTTCCCTCAATTTCAGTATCTCTGACTGCATAGGTCACCGATCCGGATTTTACGGTTTTAAGACTTTCCATAAGCGCATCATAATTGGCTTCAGCATCCGCTTCCGGATTAAAGGTCGTCAGCGCCGCTACACCTTGAGGAATGGTTTTTGTGGGAATCACATAAACTTCCTTCCCTGAAATCTCCTTCGCCTGATTAGCCGCCATGATAATGTTCTTGTTGTTCGGAAGTATGAAGACATACTCCGCATTCGCTTCTTCTACAGCCTTGACGATATCCTGGGTGGAAGGATTCATGGTCTGTCCCCCGGATATCACAAAATTCACACCGAGGTCATGGAACACATCCTTGATTCCGTCCCCCATGGATACAGAGATGAACGCATATTTTTCCTTCTCCTTCTGCGCAACCGGCTGAACCGCTTCCGCTTTCACTTCTTCGTGCACATCTGGTGTTTCCTGAAGATTTCTATGCTGCTCTCTCATATTCTCGATCTTGATTTTTGTCAGCTCTCCACGTTTTGCCGCTTCAGCAAGAACCAGCCCCGGATTATCGGTATGGATATGAACTTTCGTGATGTCGTCATACCCCACATAGACGATGGAATCACCCATGGTCTCAAGATAGTCTTTGAATTCTCCGTTATCCGGTTCTGACAGAACGATAAATTCAGTACAGTAGCCGAATGTGATTTCTGTGTGTGTGTCTCTTGCCGCAACATACTCATCGAAAGACTTCTCTTCCAGTTTTTCTGCCATCTGGAAGCCGCTTTCCAGCGCTTCGTACATTCCCTTAAGAATGATGAGAAGCCCCATGCCACCTGAATCCACAACATTCGCAGCTTTGAGCTGCGGCAGCAGGTCTGGAGTTCTCTGCAGTGTTTCATCCGCATAGGCTACGATTTTGCTCATCAGATCTGTCATGTCATCTGTATGATACTCCGTAGCTTTCTCTCCCACTTCTCTTATAACTGTCAGTATAGTTCCCTCAGTCGGTCTCATAACCGCTCTGTACGCAGATTTTGAGCCTTCCAGGATACTCAGGGCGAATTCATAAGGATTCACTTCCTCTTTGCCTTCAAGCCCTTTCGCAATTCCTCTGAAAATCTGAGAAAGAATGACCCCAGAGTTTCCTCTGGCTCCCATAAGTGCTCCTTTCGCCATGATCTTGGATACTTCTCCTATGGAAGCGGATTTGCTGCTCTGAATTTCCTGAACAGCAGCTGTAAAGGTCATGGACATATTTGTGCCTGTATCTCCATCAGGAACAGGGAAGACATTCAGTGAATCCACATATGCCTTTTCATTTTCCAATCTGATGCTCGCATTGGTCACCATATTCAAAAAATGCTGTCCATCGATTTTATTGTATTTCATACGATATTCCTCCTGCAAAATATGGACAATATCAAAGATGCCCACGCCATTTATACTCAGTAAATCAAACTTTAATAAAACCCTATAATTAGGGTTTTATTCATAAAATATTAAACCAATCCTTATTATACTAAACCGGATAACTCAAAATCAAATTTATCTAAGAATTTCTTAATAAAAATTAAGAAATTCCGGTTAGAATCGAACTCCCTCAATATTCACGACAATATGATTCACTTTCAGTCCAAGATAGTTCTCTACATTGTATCTTACTTTCTTGATGATATTATTGGCGATGACCGAAATCTTCGTGCCGTATTCCACAACTACAAACAGATCGATGGACAATTCGTTGTTTTTCGCATTGATCTTCACACCCTTATTCAAGTGCTCTACTCTGATGAGTTCCCATAGACCATCTTTGGTGTTTTTCGAAGCCATACCTACAACACCATAGCATTCCATTGTGGAGAGACCTACCACGTTTGCAATTACATCTTCTGAATATGATATATGTCCTTGTTCGTTCGTTAATCCTATCATGAAATTTCCTCCTCATTCCCTCTTTGCGTTTTCAATTATACATTTACTTGACCCTGCGGGACGTTCGTGTTCCTTTGCCGATTGACGAACAAAGGTCTTATCCCTATAATGATATTATATTTTTGAACATACTTCAATATAAACAAATTAAAGGCTAAAATTATGTTGCATTACCGTCATCAGTTATGATAGAATGGTATCTGTTCAAAACAAATAATATTTGAAAAGCTTTTGAGATGATTTGATCTCTCAGGAGGAGGTGTATTTTAATGGCAAGAAAATGCGATATCTGTAATAAAGGTGTAGTAGCTGGTGTACAGTATTCTCATTCACACAGACAATCTAAGAGAACATGGGCACCAAACCTAAAAAGAGTACGTGCTGTTGTTAACGGAACTCCCCAGAGAGTTAACGTTTGTACAAGATGTCTACGTTCCGGTAAGGTAGAAAGAGCAATATAACAGAGCAAAGAATTGTAGCTGGTCTTTCAGACTGGCTATTTTACTCTGAAAAAGAGTTACTATAGATTGAAGAAATTCAGTTTATAGTAACTCTTTTTTTGTTCGAGAAAAATGAACCGGCGATTGATTCACTTCTATACGAATCAATCGCCAGTTCATTTTTTATGGGAACAGCCTATCAATCTTTCGTCATGAAAACCATCAGAATCCCTTCTTGGAAGGTAACCGAGATATACTTCTCCACAAATTCATTGGAAACATTCATAGAATCGCCCAGGACAAGTTCATAATCCCATAAAGGGTACTTTACCCCTTTGACGCCAAAACCTTTTACAGGACCTCTAAAGGCCTGAAAAGAGATATAGTCTCCAAATTCCTTTTTAATGATTCCTGGCTTATCCATCATGAAGATCTTATTATGATCATCCATGATGAACGCTTTTACACTTCTGCGCAGCGCTTTCTCCAGCAGTGACAGGTTGCCGATGAAGTGATCCAGCCTGTTTCCTGTACATCCCAAGAGAACAATCTCATCCGGTTTCTCCTTGAATGCCTCTTCAAGAGCCGCCTCTGTATCCGTGAAATCCTTCACCGTATCATACCGTATAACTTCTGTCCTGCCTTCGAAGAAACGCAGGGTCTCCTCTGTGATGGAATCGAAATCCCCTAGAAGCACATGCGGCGTGATTCCATTTTCCCTGAAAAACTCTGCGCCGCTGTCCACCGCAATGATTCTGCAGGTATCGTCATACAGAGATTCATAAAGAGACAGGCTCGGCTTCTTCCCTCCTGAAACAATGATCACTTTCTTCATTTCAGCGCTTCCCTTAAGACCTCGATATTCCTTCTGATTTCTCCGTTCTTATACACCGCAGATCCTGCGACAACAACATCCACTCCTGCTTCTACAGCTGATCTGATGGTGTTCTCCGCAATTCCTCCATCAATTTCTATCAGAAGATCCGGATTCATCTTATTTGCCATTTCTCTTAACTCTCTCACCTTGTCCAATGTGTATGGAATGAAACTCTGCCCTCCAAACCCTGGATTCACAGACATGATGAGCACCATATCCAGCTTAGGCAAAATAGTGCTTAATACAGAAACAGGGGTGGCAGGATTCAGTGTGATGCCCGCTTTCAGCCCTCTCGCCTTGATTTTTTCAATGGCTCTGTCTATATGTGTTTCCGCTTCATAATGAAAATTGATCAGATCTGCACCCGCATCGGCGAAAGCGTCAATGTAGCTGCTGGGATTCACAATCATCAGATGAACATCAAACAACTTATCGGTCAGAGGTCTGATCGCCTTCATTACAGGTATACCGAAACTGATATTCGGAACAAAGGACCCATCCATGACATCTATATGAATCCAGTCCGCTCCAGCTTCTATCGTTTTCTCAATATCTCTACCCAGATCAGCGAAATTCGCTGACAGGATGGATGGTGCAATTTTTACCATTTTCTCTTGTTCTCCTCAAATAATTCATTATAGTATTTGACATAATAATTATATCTCGCTTCGGAAATGGTCTTACCCACTTCTTCTTTCACTTTACAGCCAGGTTCGCGGTTGTGGTTGCATCCATTGAACCTGCATTCCCCTTCATATTCGTAGAATTCAGGAAAATAATCCTTCAGCTCCTCCGCTTCCATGGTGAAATCCATGGTGGAGAATCCAGGGGTATCTACCAGGAGAGCATCATTGATTTCAATAAGTTCGCTATGCCTTGTAGTATGTTTACCTCGATTCAGCCTTACAGATATAGCACCCGTTTCCATCGTTTCATTTCCTGAAAGCTTGTTGAGAAGTGTAGACTTCCCTGCCCCGGATGGACCACACAGCACTGTAATGTGATCTTTCAGCTGCGCATAAAGATCGTCGAGCCCCAGTCCTGACTTCGCTTCAATAAAATAGATCGGATAACCGGTTCCCTTGAAGTCTTCTCTGATTCTATTCATCTCATCTTGTGTCGCCAGATCGCTTTTATTGAACACCAGCACCGGCTCGATATGCTTCATTTCCAGATAGACCAGAAACTTGTTCAGCAGTTCGAAATTGATATCCGGATTCCGAAGCGCAAAAACCACGTACGCCTGGCTGATATTGGCCACAAAAGGCCGCATAAGCTCGGATGTTCTTTCGTGGATCTTATCAAGCGTATTCCCTTCCGGTGCCGCTATGACAGTTACACGGTCCCCTACCATAGGTGTCACATTGTTCTTTCTGAATATTCCTCTGGCCTTGCATTCCAGAACGCCTTCACTGGTTCTCACATAATAGAACCCGGCAATTCCTTTGATAATTATACCTTCCATTGCATCATTCCTTTACTCGTTTTGATTGCTACCCTCATTATAAACCATTTCCAGGCAATTGTTTAACCAAAAGATGATTTGCGCATGAAAAACCAGTGATAAAGGTTAATCCCTTATCACTGGCTGATGACAGTATTATGGTGCAGGTGTTTCCACCGGTTCTTCAGGCTCTTCCGGTTCTTCTACAGGTTCTTCCTGTTCCGGTTCACCCAGAACGCTCACCGTTGTTCCATACCCCACAGTGTTTCCACCCGAAGGTGTAACTTCAACAACGATATCCCCGTTCTGCGTACCATCCACCAGTTCAGGTTTCAGGTTCAGTCCTCTTAAGATATTCATAACTTCACCTGCGGTTTTTCCGATGAGATTGGACGGAATGGTCACTTCAGTATATTCGTAGACCGTGATATTGACCTTTGTTCCTTCTTTCACTTCGGTTTCCTTTGGAATGCTCTGCTCCACTACTCTACCGCTCTGCTCTTCGCTGCCAGTAGGCTGTTTCGTGACTGTGCCAATGGTGAGACCAATGGCTTCCAGCAGCGCCTGCGCTTCTCTTTCTGTTTTTCCAACCAGATCCGGAACATTGGAAAGAACAATTTCCGGCCCTCTTGACACCAGCACATTCACTGCACTTCCCTTAGGCATGGACATATTCACCATAGGATCCTGACTGATGATCTCACCTTGCGGAACGGTATCGCTATAGTCCTCATTCACCGTACCAAGAATGAATCCGTTGTTGCCAAGGACGATTTCAGCGCCTTCCAGCGTGCTTCCGGTTATATCAGGCACGAAGAGTTTTTCTTCGCCTGCACTGAGGATGACTGATATGGTCACACCTTTCTTCACCATGGTGTCCATCTCCGGAATGCTTCGTAAGACCGTGTCCACGGGCTGATCCGATGTTTCTGTGGACTGGACCTCATAAACAAGTCCCAGTGCTTCCAGTTCCGCTTCCGCTTCCGCGCTTGTCATACCGACAAGATCCGGTACTGCAACTTCTTCCTCTTCGGCAATTACAGATGGGTCATCATTGGAACGGCTGAAAACAGCATCTCCGATCAGCGCACCGGCTACTACCACAAGTATCATCGCAAGTCCTATTATAAGTCCTTTCTTTTTGCTGTTTGATGGTTTTTCATCGTCATAAATATCGTTCTTCATGGCAATCCTTTCTGGTACAACCGCACCCATAACTTGTGTATTTTCTGTATTGTCACTTGAAACTCGTTCAAGTCTTTCTCCATTCATGAGGGTACGAAGATCCATCATCATATCCTCTATTCTCTGATATCGGTCTATGGGATTCTTGGCTGTAGCTTTCAGAATCACCTTTTCCAGTCCATCACTGATTTCAGGATTATCCTTCTTCGGTGACGGTAGAGGTTCCTGCATATGCTTCAGCGCAATGGTGATAGGGCTTTCCGCATCAAAAGGAACTTTCCCGGTAGCCATCTCATACATTACAATACCCAGGGAATAAATGTCTGATCTTCTGTCAGTCATGTTTCCTCTTGCCTGTTCAGGAGAGAAATAATGCGCTGAACCGATGATTTTCCCGGAGTTGGTGATGGTTGCGGAATCGGAATGCTTTGCTATGCCGAAATCCGTGACCTTCACCAGATCGTCCTTGGTGACGATGATGTTATGCGGTTTGATGTCACGATGTATGATATTGCTGTTGTGTGCTGACTCCAGCGCTCTTGCAATCTGATAGGAGTAATTGAGTATTCCTTCGTTGGAAAGGCTGCCCTGTTCTCTGATTATTTCTTTCAGCGTCTTCCCCTTCACGTACTCCATGACGATATAATGGATATTCCCTTCACTTCCTACGTTGAAGATGTTCACAATGTTGGGATGGGAAAGAAAAGCCACCGCATTCGCTTCCTGCTTGAACCTTTCCAATATGTCTTTGTTTGTTGAAAATTCTTCTTTCAAAACCTTAACCGCATCATATCGGTTCAGATTCAGATCTAAAGCTTTATATACTACTGACATGCCGCCTTGAGCAATTTTCTCAGTGATTTCGTATCTGCTTCCTAAAATTCTACCTATCATTTAAGCGCTTCGCCTCCAAATATTACTAGCGTTATATTATCTTTTCCGCCTCTTTCCTTGGCTATGTCCGCCAAAGAAGCAATCGAATCCTTTTTGTTTTCATGGCTAGTCACTTCATTCAGGATTTCTTCATCGGAAAGATAATCTGTCAGTCCGTCCGTACACAGGACGAAAATATCATCCTTCTCTGTATTCAGTCTATATGTATCCACAGCTACATCAGCGTTAGTTCCCACAGCTCTAGTAATAATGTTCTTATTGGGATGATGCCTGGCATCATTCTGTCTGATCTTCCCGGAATCGACAAGCTCCTGCACATAACTATGATCTTTGGTGATCTTCCTGATTTCATTGCCTCTTATGATGTAGAGAGAACTGTCTCCTACGTGGGCTATATCCAGCTTACCGTCATAGGATACCGCTGTTGTGACAGTTGTACCCATCCCGCTCATTGTCTTCTCTGAAGAGGATCGCTCGAAAATCTTCCGGTTCGCCTCTTTTATCGCTGAAACCAGCGCCTCGACAGGGGATTCATGAAGATCATGTTCCATGGCTTCGAGAATCGTGTCCTTGGCCATCTTGCTTGCAACTTCTCCGGCATTATGCCCACCCATACCATCGCAGATGATAAACAGGTTAAAATACTTTCCCTCGAGAACACCGAAGGTATCCTCGTTCAGTTCTCTAATATTTCCGATATCAGAAATCCTTTCTATCATAACAGTCTCCTTGCACAAGCTACTTGTTCTCCAGATAGCTTCTTCTTAATTGCCCGCAGGCGGCATCGATGTCAGATCCCATCTCTCTTCGCACTGTAGCCTCAATGCCGTGGCGAATCAGAATATCCTTGAATCTTTGGATGGATTCGTTGGATGAAGGCAGATACAGCATCTCTTTGATCGTATTGACCGGAATCAGATTCACATGAACCTTCATCCCCTTCAGCAGTTTCGCCAAAGCTTCCGCATCCTCTTCACGATCATTCGAACCTTTCACGAGAGCATATTCGAATGAAACTCTCCTGCCTGTCTTGCTCATATAATATTTTACACTATTTAAGATGTCATGGATACTATATTTATTTGCTATAGGCATGATTTGCTTTCTTTTCTCATCTGTCGTTTCATGCAGCGAAATCGCCAGCGTGATCTGCAGCTGCCTGTCGGCCAGCTCATTGATCCTGTCCACCAGTCCGCAGGTGGATATGGTGATGTTGCGATGAGAAAGATTCAGTCCTTCCTTTGCATGGATCAGGTCGAGAAATTTCATCACCTGATCAAAATTATCCAGCGGCTCTCCCGAACCCATGAGTACTACATGGGAGATCCTCTCACCTACCAGTACGGAGGATGCGATCACCTGGGAAAGAATTTCACCTGCGCTCAGATTTCTCACCATGCCGTCTTTTGTCGATGCACAGAACGTACATCCCATTTTACAGCCGATCTGGGATGAAACGCATACTGAATATCCATAGTGATACTTCATGATCACCGTCTCTATGATGTTCTGGTCTTCAAGAAGCATCAGCATCTTCACTGTTCCATCTTTGGATATTCTCTGGTCCAGGACCTTCGGGAGAGTGACTCTGAAATGTTCCTTCAGCTTCTCTCTGGCGCTTGTATTCACATTTTTCATCTCATCGATGTCTGTGACTCCCTTATACAGATAATCATAGACCTGCTTCGCTCTGAATGCGCTCTCTCCATGGTCTTTAAACCAGGCTTTGAGCTCATCCAGAGAATAATCAAATATATATTCCATCATTACTTCCTTTTCTTGTGTTTCGTCACCGGAAACATGTTCTTCCTGTCAAAAACGTTTTTTATAAACATGGACATTTTATCATAAAAAATGTTAAATTTCTTTAAATTATTCTTAGTATTTCAAAAAAGACCTCTGTATCAGCCATTTCCAACATCTACAGAAGTCGTGAAAATTATTTTTTTCTTACTCTGCTGATGAAAAAACCGTCCATGGTCTTCCCTGGCAGTATGGTGAGAAAGCCTTCTTCCGTATACTGGAAATGATCCTGTTCCCCCAGTTCAACCGGAACTGGAGTGAACTCAGGATGATTTTCCAGAAACCATCGTATGTTCTCCTCATTTTCCATCTTATTCAGTGTGCATGTGGAATATAGAAGAATGCCTCCCGAAGGAACATAGCCTGCGGCTGTTTCAAGCAGTGCCCGCTGAATCTTCACAAGCTCATTCAGCTCTTTCAGATTCTTCGTGTACTTGATTTCCGGCTTTTTTCTGATGATGCCAAGGCCTGAACAAGGCGCATCCAGCAGCACATTCGCACTCTCACTGTAGGAACTGAGGTAATTCAGACCATCGTTGATTTCCACTTGAATGGATTTCAGACCCAGTCTTTCCTTGTTTTCTTCAATGAGCTTCACTTTGCTTTCATAGATGTCAAATGCATGAACTTCCGCTTCATCGCCTGAAAGCTCCGCTATGTGCGTCGTCTTCCCTCCAGGCGCAGAGCACAGGTCCATGTAATTTCTGTTTTCTTCCACAAGCAGTGGCGCCACCAGCATGGAACTTTCATCCTGCACCGTAAGAACACCCTGCTGAAACAGCGGATTGCTGACTACAGACTTTCCGCCTTTCACTTCGATGCCATAGGGTGAAATCGCGGTTTCACGTGCATCATACCCCAATTCAAGCAGCCGCTCCAGCGCTTCCTCTCTTGTCATCTTCAGTGTATTCACCCGATAGGTGATCACAGGCCTTTCATTCAGACCCGCAAGAATCTTCTTATAGGCTTTTCCGTACTGCTCTTTGAAAAGTTCGATCATCCAGACCGGAAAAGAGAAGTTGAAAGAGTCTTTCTCCATGTTCGAACCGAACTCCATTTTCTCATCCTGTGTACGAAGATATCCTCTCAATACACCGTTGACGAATCCGGAAGCACCTCTGGACTTCTTCTTGGTCAGATTCACCGCTTCATTGAGTACCGCATAGGGTGGAATCCGATCAAGATATTTCATCTGATAGATCGAAATCCTTAAAATATTCAGTACATCTTCCTCTATTTTCTTCAGCGCGATGGAGGAGTTTTTCTCGATGATTTTATCGATGGCGAGCAGGTATTTTAATGTTCCGTAGATGATTTCGGTGACGAGCCCTGTATCTTCTTCTTTCAGATCGGCAGAAGAAAAGGCATGATCCAAAGCGATGTTTGAATATGCCCCCTGATGCAGAACTTTACCTAACACATCCACAGAAACTTCTCTGGCGTTGGTAACCATATTTTTATCTCCTATCTTCTTCTATCACGAATAATCAGTAACCTTACAAGGGTCATGATGGATGAGAACGCTGCAGCCACATATGTAAGCGCCGCCGCATCCAGTACTTTTTTCGCCTTGGGCACTTCATCTGCTGTCAGAATCTGATAGTCCCCGAGTACTGCCAGCGCTCTGCTGGAAGCATTGAATTCCACCGGCAGTGTGAAAAGCTGGAACATCACAACCAGAGAGAACAGAACGATTCCAAGACTGATCATACCCGTGAAGCCGAATATCAGTCCGATGATGATGATGATCATGGAAAACCTTGAACCGAAGGAGGCGAAGGGCACCATGAAGGATCTCAGTTTCAGCGGTCCATAGTCCACCTGATCCTGAATGGCGTGTCCCGCTTCATGGGCGGCAACACCAGCGGATGCGATGGTCGGTCTGCTGTATACATCTGATGATAGGCGCAGCACTTTCTTTCTAGGGTCATAGTGATCCGTCAGATTTCCTGCCACTCTTTCGATGACAACATCCTGAAGGCCTGAACGGTCCAATACCATTCTTGCTACTTCAGCGCCGGTCATACCGCTCTTGAGCCCTTCTCTAGAGTAGATATTATAAGCGCTCTTGATTTTACTCTGCGCATAGATCGATAAGATCATGGCTGGTATCAGTAATAGAATCGTTGGATCCAAACCATATGGCATTAGCATTAATCAACACTCCTTTCAAATTTCTTCACTGTGATTTCATTTCCGTTGAGAAAATCTCTCACCAGCATGGGTTTCTTTCCCGGATACTGCAGTTTCAGGATATGGAGGACTCCATCGCCCGTTGCCACCTGGATTCCCTTTGGTGTTACCTCAAGGATGGTTCCTGGTTCACTTCCATTTCCCTCCAGCACCTCGGTTTCCAGGATCTTCACTTTGTTCTCTTCGATATAGGAAAAAGCTCCTGGTACAGGAGACAACCCTCTCACAAGATTATGAATCTCCCTGGCGGACCTGTTCCAGCTGATTTCGCAGGTTTCCTTCGTGATCAGTGGTGCATAGGTTGACGCTTCATGGTTCTGTTTTCGAGGTGTAATACGGCCCTCTTTCAGGCCTTCCATGCTTTCAATGAGAAGCTTTCCTCCACGACTGCTGAGCAGATCATGAAGCTTTTCCACATTCATTTCATCATCCAGCGGAACTCTGTCTGTCAGAATCATATCCCCCGTATCCAGCCCTTTATTCATGAGCATGGTGGTGGATCCACTTTCCTCATGTCCTTCAATGAGCGCGAAATTCAGCGGGGCCGCACCTCTCAGTTTAGGGAGCAGACTGGCATGAAGATTGATGCTGCCATATTTCGGAATGGAGAGGACTTCTTCACTTAGAATCTGACCATAGGCAACCACGATGATGAAATCCGGTTCCAGACTCTTGATTTCTTCAATGACCTCCCGATCATTTCTCAGTTTCAGAGGCTGAAGCACTCTGATATTTCTTTTCAGCGCCTCTTCCTTCACAGGAGAGAACTGAAGCTTCTTCCCTCTGCCTTTCTGCTTGTCCGGCTGTGTCACCACCAGGTCCACGCCGTAACGGTCATCCATCTCTTTCAGGGAAGGAACCGCAAAATCAGGTGTTCCCATAAAAACAACTTTCAAATTCATTACTCCTTCTCTGTGTAGGTGAGACTCACCAGAAGCTCTTCTTTCTGCTCTTCCGGTTCAAAATCTTCGTCCACTTCCACAAGTTTATCTGTAAACAGTACTCCATCCAGATGATCCAGTTCATGCAGGATGCATCTTGCAAGAAGATTTTTCGCCTCAATGATGAACGCTTCATTCTTCTCGTTCATGGCCTTCACTTTGACATATTCGGGTCTGCTCACCACACCAGTCTCCCCTGGAATGGACAGGCATCCTTCCACGTCAAGATATTCTCCTCTGGTTTCAAGAACCTCAGGGTTCACAAAGCAGAGTCTTATATCACCGATTCCTACAGTGAATATTCTCTTCAGAATACCAACCTGCGGGCCGGCAAGCCCTATGCCGTCTTCACTGTCCATGGTGTTGTACATGTCCTTCACCAGGGTCTGAAGCCTCGGCGTCATCTCCTTTACAGGTTTTGCCACTTTTCTCAGTACACTGTCCGGTACCAATCTTACTTCTCTTAATGCCATTTCTTTTCTCCTATTTCTTTAAATTTACATCATACTGTTCGGATTCAGATCCATGCTGACTTTGATGTCTTTATACACCGACTTCATCTCATCCTGGATGAGATTTCTGATTTCCAGTGCCGTCTCATCATGGATCTCTCCTTTTATGAGGACCTGCCATCTGTAATTGTTCTTGATTTTCGAAATAATGCACGGGCTGGGTCCTAATAGAATTATATTATCATATTTTGTCAAATGTTTTCTTAAAACTCCACCAATAGATTGTATATTTTTGATTAATAGTTCCTCTTTCTCGGAAGTGAAAACCAGATAGAAAAGTCTTGAAAACGGTGGATTATTCAACGCTTCTCTCATTTCCACTTCTCTTTTGTAGAATCCCTTGTAATTATGGGACTGAGCCGAAGTGATGGCGAAATTATCCGGACTGTAGCTTTGTATGATCACTTCACCAGGCTTATCGCCTCTTCCAGCACGCCCGGCCACCTGGGTGATGAGCTGAAATGTCTTTTCGGAAGCCCGATAATCCGGCATATTCAGTGACAGATCCGCCGCAAGAACACCGACCAGCGTCACATCCTTGAAATCCAGCCCTTTACTGATCATCTGCGTACCGATGAGTATGTCACATTCATTGTTTTTGAAATCATTGTACATGAGCTCATAGGAATTCTTCTGCCTTGTGGTATCTCTGTCCATTCTCATGACTCGGGCATCCGGGAAGAACTTCCTTACGGATTCTTCCACTTTTTCCGTCCCCGTACCAAACTGCTTGATGTATTTCGACTGACATGCAGGGCAGGTTTTGGGCAGATGCTTTCTCGCACCGCACTGATGACACATGAGAGAATTATCCCTGTGATGGGTCATGCTGATATCGCAGTTCTCACATTTGAATACATAGCCGCATGATCTGCAGGACACAAAGGTGGAAAAGCCTCTACGATTGAGAAACAGTATGATCTGCTCCTTCTTGTCCAGCCGATCTTTCATTTTCCCCAGAAGTGTTCTCGAAAAAATGGAGCGGTTGCCGCTCATAAGCTCGTCCCGCATATCCACGATTTCCATAGAAGGGAGTACACCACTGGTAGCCCTATTATGCAGAGTAATCAGTTCTATTTCGTTTTTCTCTGCACGATGGAAGGATTCCACGGAAGGTGTAGCTGAAGCCAGAACCAGCTGTCCCGCCTTCTTATCCATCATGTGTTCTGCCACTTCCTTGGCATTGTATTTCGGATTCATCTCTGATTTATAGGTGCTTTCATGTTCTTCATCTATGACCACAAGCTTCAGGTTTCTGAAAGGGAGAAACAGCGCAGAACGTGCCCCTATGGCAATCTTCACTTTTCCGTTTCTTACTCTATGCCACTCGTCATATCTTTCTCCATCACTCAATCTGGAATGGAAAATGGTGATGTCTTTTCCGAATCTCCCCTTGAATCTTTCGATCATCTGGGGTGTCAGACTGATTTCCGGTAGGAGGACGATGCTGTCATACCCCTTTTCGATGTTCTGTCTTATAAGCTCAAGAAAAACTTCTGTCTTTCCAGAGCCTGTAATTCCATGAAGCAGATAAGTTCCCGGTGCACTCTTTATTTTTTCCACAGCATAGCGCTGTTCTTCATTCAGATTTTTGGCTTTGTAAGCCTCATACTCTTCTATATTGTAGCGATAGTCATTTTCACTCATGACGGATAAGAATCCGTGCTTGAGCAGTGTGTTCACGGAACTTACGGAAAATCCTGCTTTGGACAGATCCGCTTTGATGAGTTTCCCCTGGTTTGCTTTAACATGGTCCAGGATGGCTCTATACTGCATCTTATCGTATCGTCCCTCCGCTTCTTTTACATAGTACAGTTTTTCGCTGGTTTTGTATTTCATGCCACTGAGAATCCCTCTTGGTATCAGAAGCTTGATGACATCCAGATAGGAGGCGAGATATTTTTTTCTTAAGGTCTCAATGAACTCCACCTGATCTTCATCAAAATAAGTTTCCGGATAAGCACTTTGAATCTCCTTCAGCCTGGAGACTCCTTCTGGCGCTTCTTCCGATATCCTCATGACAAACCCGTCTATTCTCTTATTGCCCTGACCAAAGGAAACCTTGACTCTTTGACCTACAGAAACCCTCATATTTTCAGGCACGCTATAAGTGAAAATCCGATCCATGGACAGTGCTTCATTATTTACAACTATGCCAGCATACGACATTCTATCACCACCTTCATAACCAATTAATTATAGCATCAATCCACATGCTGTTCCATCATCCAATTCCCGCGCTGCTTCTTTCTCATTGAATCCTTCTTATGTAAGCATTCTGTCACATAAGCCTTGGCGGACTGTGGTATAAAATAAGAAAAGAGATTGTATCTTCAATTTCACAGTAAGGAGGATCCCACATGGACAGAGGTGACAGTTCAAAAAAATACATTATTCTGGCTCTCCTGATCTTCATCATTTCCGCCGTTTCTTTATATCAGCTTTTTCTCAAAAATGAACCTTCATCCTTGTATGAGGGAACCATCATCAGTCTCACAAAAAGTGACGATGGTTCATCCATGTTAGTGGACGGAAGTTTCATGAACAACGGCCAGGATGAGGCTACGGAAGGTGTGATCCGTTTCACCCTGACTGACAGCACCATTATTCAGACGGATCACGCTGAGGCTGCATCAGAGGATCTGGCAGTAGGGAATCTGGTGAGAATCGAAAGCTCCGACACATTGCGGACCAGTTATCCGGCTCAGGGAGATGCGGAAAAGGTGACAATACTTTCTGAAGTATCCACTGAAATCATCATAAAAGGTGAAATCATGGAAGTATCCACAGATGATGCTGCTGCCCTCACATTTCTGGTACAAGGTGAAGTGACCGGATATGGGGCTGAAAGTGAAGTTTATGTTCGCGTTCCGGAGCATGCATACACTTCACATGATGCGGAAAAGCTTTTTTCCGTCGGAAACAGAGTGTTCGTGGTCATTGATGGTCCGCTGGCTGAAAGCTATCCCATGCAGGGTAGCGCTTCCTCTGTGATCCAAGTCGATGAGAACTG
>NZ_JBINJW010000059.1:0-1801 GCF_043951855.1 Proteiniclasticum sp. C24MP | reverse complement strand
CCCGAGTTTGACAGTTGTAAGAAGCATAAACAGCTAGAAACACCTTAAGACAAGGGTTCTAGCTGTTTTTTGCATTTTATTCTTGTTGTACACACATATTACTTTCCATATTTTTTCAGAGCTTCCAATGGAACATATTGGCGGTTCCACTTTTTCTCAAGGATTTCATTGATTCCCAGAAAATCATCGTTTCCGAAGACCTCCCAATATCCTTGTTCCATTGGGCGGCACTGCGCACTTTGCAGTGCCGCCTGAATTCTTTCAGGGCTGAATTGTCCATTCAGTCTCTGTTCCAACAAGCGCATGATTGTTAAGGAGATGAAGCATACCAGAAAGTGTGCATCAATATGAGGTCGTGTCCAGACATATATTGGACGGGCATCAAAGGTTGTCTTCATAACTTTGAAACAGTCTTCAATGCGGCTTAGTGAGCGGTAGCTGGTCAGCATCTCCTCATCACTCATTTCTGTCTCACTGGTAATCAGGACGCTGATACCGTCAAACTGCTCGTCAAATGCAATTTGATCCTCATCGATGGAAATATGAGGCGTGAGCCTCTTGATTTCTCCAGTTTCTTCGTCCAAACTTTCCACCTCTAAGTACCGTTTTCCACCTTTTTTCATGGTCAGTCGGAACCTCTCTCCTGCAGTCAGTTTTTCTGCATATTCCACCGACTTCCTGCGACGGACTTTCTCGCGAAAGTCGTATTTCTGATTCCAAGTTACAAGTATCTTCTCAGTGATCTCTTTCTTGTTTAGAATTCTTTTGCGAATCATAGACTTTTTGGCGAAGGTTTCTTGCTCATTTGCGATCCAGCCTTCAGGGTCTAGAGCGAATTCCTGGATATCTTTAGGGGCACCACGCGTACCGCGGACTTTCTGGCTGAACAGATAACCGTCGTTCTTTTGGAGTGTTTCTGATATATTGTTCTTGCTGTTCATCCCCTTATCCGCTACGACAACGATTCTTTCGATGCCGAACTGCTTCTTAATCTGCTCTACAGCAGGGAGATATGTTTTAACGTCAACACAATTTCCGGGGAACAGCCGGTAGGCGATAGGGATTCCATTGGTGTCCATGAACAGTCCCATCTGGACAATCGGATTGGGACGTTTTTCCTTGCTGGGTCCACGTTTTCGAAATGCGGGGATTGACTCCCCGTCCATTTCGAGGGGCTCATCATCCAGATCCGTTTCAAAATAGTAGTTCGTCACATCATAGAACACCAATGCACCCGTTCGTCCGACACTGCTGGTGACGGAGTGGTGTATCTGCAGCTGAATCTCCTCACTGAGCAGGCTGAACGTATCCAGGGAACGGTAGACGTCCTTTGGGGTGAGGTTAAAGTCGCCGAACAGTACTCCTTGGGACTGCACACTTCTCCATTTGCTTTGAGGATCCAGAATTCTCATCGCCGTCAGAAGCCGCAAGGCTTCGTTTAAGTCGATTTTAGATTTTGTTCCTTTTCGATGACGACTGAGAACCTTGTCGATTCCCAGGCTTCGGTAGATTTCATCTACCAGCAGCCAGCCATAGTTCTGGAGTGGGTTCGAGATTTTTTTCTTCAGATCGAGGGTCAGTGAAAGGGTTTCCGGTTCCGGTTGATACTTTCCTGCCTTGACGTCCTCCTTAAGTTCCGTGAGATAATTTGGATTTCCGGCTTCCAGATCCTTCAGCTTTCCCAAAGATTTGATGGTCCTGTGTTTCACCTTGTCTTTGTCGCGATAACCTTCCACAATTGAAACATATTGTGTGCCTTCGCGGTTTTTTATTACTTTTACAAACATACTTTATTATACCA
>NZ_JBINJW010000058.1:0-1842 GCF_043951855.1 Proteiniclasticum sp. C24MP | reverse complement strand
AAAAAACGACTGCATCCGCAGCCGTTTTCCTTGATTTATTCTGATCTCATTCTCATTACATATAGTAGAGGTTATCCGATGGATAGACCGGATCGCAGGTCACATCGATTCCAAGTTTCTTCAGAATCTGTTCATCATCCTTACTCAGCATCACTGTGGAGTGCGCCTGCACATCCTTCAGCTCCGTCAGCTTATCCAAAGCCAGCTGGGCGGTGGGATTCGTCACTGCGCCGATGGTCAGTGCGATGAGTACTTCATTGGCATTGAGCCTTGTGATCTTGCTGTGAAGCTTGTCTTTCTTCAGACTCTTCATGGTCTCGATGATCACCGGAGACAGAAGATAGATCTCATCTCCGATGTTCCCCAGATACTTGATGGCATTAAGAATCGCTGCAGAGCAGGAATCCATGAGGTTTGAGCTTCTTCCGGTGATGACCTTGCCGTCATTGAGCTCAAAAGCCATGACTGCTGGAACTTCCTTGTTCTCATTTCTTCCTCTGAGCTTCTCTGCGTACTCCCTGGCAGGGATGACAGGAACTCTGTCTTCCTTTTTCAGCTCCAGCTCTTCCATGATGAGCTTCATCCGATTGAGGATTTCTTCCTCAATGAGCCCTTTCTTGTAATCACATTCTGTGATGAAGTTTCTTCTGATGATTTCCTGCCTGGAGGCCTCCCGAACCACTTCATCGTCCGTGATGCCGAAGCCTACTCTGTTGACCCCCATATCCGTGGGCGACTGATACATGGACTCTTCACCGGTGATCTTTTCAATGCTTCTTTTCACAACTGGAAACATTTCCAGGTCTCTGTTGTAGTTCACTGCCACCACATTGTATTTTTCGAAATGGAAATAATCCATCATGTTGACATCCTTAAGATCCACCGTGGCCGCTTCATAGGCTACATTCACGGGATGTTTCAGGGGCATGTTCCAGACCGGGAAGGTCTCGAATTTTGAATACCCTGCATGATTGCCCAGCTTGTATTCATGATAAAGCTGATTGAGACATGTGGCCAGTTTTCCGCTGTTGGGACCTGGCGCTGTCACCACCACGATGGGTTTAGTGGTTTCTATATAAGGGTTCAGCCCATATCCTTCTTCACTGACGATTTTTTCCACATCGGATGGATATCCTGGAATCGCCACATGGGTATAGACCTTAATGTTTCTTCTTTCAAGCTTAGAGATGAATACCTTGGTGGAGGGCTGACCGCTGTATCTTGTGATGACCACACTGTTCACCAGAAGTCCGTAGCCTCGGAGCTCGTCAATCTGTCTGAACACATCCATATCATAGGTGATGCCGTAATCACCGCGGATCTTGTTGCGCTCGATGTCTCCTGCATACACGGCGATGATGATTTCCGCCTGGTCTTTCAGCTTCTGAAGAAGCTTGATCTTCGCATCCTCATCAAATCCCGGAAGCACTCTCTTGGCATGCTTATCCCCTATGAGTTTGCCTCCGAATTCAAGATACAGTTTATCATAATCGTTCACACGCTCCAGAATAAACTTGGACTGCTCTTCAATATACTTTTTTGGATCGAATCCTATCTTTTTCATGGTTTGCCCCCTGGTTTTCATTCGATTGATCTTTTTCTGAACGGCTATGCTGTTCTTCTTTCCTCTCATTTCAATACACCCGAGATGAACTCAGGCTGCTGATTGAAATATTCCATTAGTTACTATACCATGACAGCCGGAAATTGTTAAGGTCAAAGAAGTGAAGTTCATCAAAAATGCACGGTTCGCCTGAAGAGGTTTCACTGGTTAAATTCAAAAGTAAGTTCCGTTTGATTTACTGAGTAAGAGAAGAGCTAAAAGTGCAAGAGTAACTTCCT
>NZ_JBINJW010000057.1:0-2591 GCF_043951855.1 Proteiniclasticum sp. C24MP | reverse complement strand
CACAGCTGGAAAGCTGGACCACAGGGGGTAATAGTCCCGTATGCGAAAGAGATGAACCGGAAATGACTGATCCAGAGTACCACGAGACACGTGAAACCTTGTGGGAAGCAGGGGGGACCACCCCCCAAGGCTAAATACTACCTGATGACCGATAGTGAAGCAGTACCGTGAGGGAAAGGTGAAAAGAACCCCGGGAGGGGAGTGAAATAGAACCTGAAACCGTGCACTTACAAACGGCTAGAGCACTATTAGAAAGTGTGATAGCGTGCTTTTTGTAGAACGAGCCAACGAGTTACGATATGTAGCAAGGTTAAGTACTTCAGGTACGGAGCCGAAGGGAAACCGAGTCTTAATAGGGCAACAAGTTGCATGTCGTAGACCCGAAACCGGGTGACCTATCCATGGCCAGGTTGAAGCGAGAGTAAAATCTCGTGGAGGACCGAACCAAATTGATGTTGAAAAATCATGGGATGAGCTGTGGATAGCGGAGAAATTCCAATCGAACCCGGAGATAGCTGGTTCTCCTCGAAATAGCTTTAGGGCTAGCGTCGGATATATGAGTTATGGAGGTAGAGCACTGAATGGGCTAGGGGGCATATCGCTTACCGAACCTTATCAAACTCCGAATGCCATATACTATTAGTCCGGCAGTCAGACTGTGTAAGATAAGTTTCATAGTCGAAAGGGAAAAAGCCCAGACCGTCAGCTAAGGTCCCCAAGTATAGATTAAGTGGAAAAGGATGTGGGATTTCCAAGACAACTAGGATGTTGGCTTAGAAGCAGCCACTCATTAAAAGAGTGCGTAATAGCTCACTAGTCGAGAGATCCCGCGCCGAAAATGTCCGGGGCTAAAATCTATCACCGAAGCTACGGGTGGCACCTTCATGGTGCCGCGGTAGAGGAGCGTTCTGTACTGGCTGAAGCCATACCGTAAGGAGTGGTGGACGGTACAGAAGTGAGAATGTTGGCATAAGTAGCGAGATGCGGGTGAGAATCCCGCAGGTCGAAAATCTAAGGTTTCCTGAGGAAGGTTCGTCCGCTCAGGGTTAGTCGGGTCCTAAGCCGAGGCCGAGAGGCGTAGGTGATGGACAATCGGTTGATATTCCGATACCACTATGAAGCGTTTGACCGAAGGGGTGACGCAGGAGGATAAGATGTGCGTACGATTGGATTGTACGTCCAAGCACTGAGAAAGGACAGGGAGGCAAATCCCTCTGTCCGCTACTTTCAAGGTGTTACGGGGAGAGGCCCACGGGCCTCGAGTATCTGATTTCACGCTGCCAAGAAAAGCCTCTAGGGAGTGACATAGTGCCCGTACCGCAAACCGACACAGGTAGATGAGGAGAGAATCCTAAGACCATCGGAAGAATTGTTGTTAAGGAACTCGGCAAATTAACCCCGTAACTTCGGGAGAAGGGGTGCCGGAGAGGAATCTCCGGCCGCAGTGAAATGGCCCAAGCAACTGTTTAGCAAAAACACAGGTCTCTGCTAAAGCGTAAGCTGAAGTATAGGGGCTGACGCCTGCCCGGTGCTGGAAGGTTAAGGGGATCACTTAGCGCAAGCGAAGGTGTGAACTTAAGCCCCAGTAAACGGCGGCCGTAACTATAACGGTCCTAAGGTAGCGAAATTCCTTGTCAGGTAAGTTCTGACCCGCACGAATGGCGTAATGACTTGGGCACTGTCTCAACAACAAATCCGGCGAAATTGTAGTGCAAGTGAAGATGCTTGCTACCCGCGATTGGACGGAAAGACCCCGTAGAGCTTTACTGTAGCTTAGCATTGAATTTCGATATTGTCTGTACAGGATAGGTGGGAGACTGGGAAAGAGGATCGTCAGGTCCTCCGGAGTCATCCTTGGGATACCACCCTGGCAGTATTGAGGTTCTAACCGGAGACCATGATCTGGTCACGGGACATTGTTAGGTGGGCAGTTTGACTGGGGCGGTCGCCTCCTAAAAAGTAACGGAGGCGCCCAAAGGTTCCCTCAGAACGGTCGGAAATCGTTCGTAGAGTGCAAAGGCAGAAGGGAGCCTGACTGCGACACATACAGGTGGAGCAGGGACGAAAGTCGGGCTTAGTGATCCGGTGGTACCTCGTGGGAGGGCCATCGCTCAACGGATAAAAGCTACCTCGGGGATAACAGGCTAATCTCCCCCAAGAGTCCACATCGACGGGGAGGTTTGGCACCTCGATGTCGGCTCGTCGCATCCTGGGGCTGAAGTAGGTCCCAAGGGTTGGGCTGTTCGCCCATTAAAGCGGCACGCGAGCTGGGTTCAGAACGTCGTGAGACAGTTCGGTCCCTATCCGTCGCGGGCGTAGGAAATTTGAAGGGAGCTGTCCTTAGTACGAGAGGACCGGGATGGACCAACCTCTGGTGCACCAGTTGTTCCGCCAGGAGCATAGCTGGGTAGCTACGTTGGGACAGGATAAACGCTGAAAGCATCTAAGCGTGAAGCCTACCCTAAGATAAGATTTCCCATGACGTAAGTCAGTAAGATCCCTTGAAGAACACGAGGTTGATAGGTGAGAGGTGTAAGTGCAGCAATGTATTCAGCTTACTCATACTAATAGATCGAGGGCTTAATCAGAAA
>NZ_JBINJW010000056.1:0-2860 GCF_043951855.1 Proteiniclasticum sp. C24MP | reverse complement strand
AGAAGAAAACGCCTTCGTTTTCTTCTTTTCAGATCAGTCTATTTATTTACAGCCTCGTCTAATAGCTTCTTCACGTAATTGGGTAATGCAAATGCAGCCTTATGAATTTCCGTGTTGTAGTATCCTGTTTCAAGCCCCAGCGCATTCCATCTGTCTGCATCAAGATCTTTGACCGGATCGAAGGATTTGGATGCGAAGCCGAAGAGCCAGTGTCCGGATGCGTAGGTTGGGATATGCACCTGGTACACCTTAGCCACAGGGAAGAATTCATGGATTCTCTGATGTGCCCTCTGCATGGCTTTCTGGTATTCCTCATAAAAAGGACTTTCATGCTGATTCACAAGAATTCCTTTTTCCGTTAGCGCTTTATGACAGTTTTCATAGAATACTCTTGTGAAGAGTCCTTCTCCAGGTCCGATAGGATCTGTGCTGTCCACAATGATGAGGTCATACTCATTTTCCTTCTCACTGACAAACTTCAGACCGTCTTCAAAATAGAGGGTCACTCTCTCATCATCCAGTCCGCTGGTGGAATTGGGGAAATACTCCCTGCATACATCCACTACAAGCTTATCGATTTCAACCATATCTATTTTCTCAATGCTCTCATATCGGACCAGTTCTCTCACTGTTCCGCCATCTCCTGCACCGATGACAAGAACCTTTTTAATATCAGGGTTCGTGGCCATGGGCACATGAACAATCATATCATGATAGATGAATTCATCTTTTTCCGTGATCATTACAAGTCCGTCCAGAGTGAAGAACTTACCGAATTCATTGCTTTCAAATACATCTATTCTCTGAAAATCACTTTTACCTGAATAAAGCTGTTTTTCCACCTTGATGGAAAACTTCGCTTCCTTGCTATGATCTTCCGTATACCAAAGTTCCATATTATTCCCTCCGTTTTAAGTATTAATCGTAGATATTTCTGCCACTGTAGATCTCAATCATTTCTCTTCTCAGATTGTTTGAAATCTCCAGACGCTCTTTTGGCGTGAATTCTCTTATATCATTTCTGAAAAGATAATTCTGCAGATTCAGTTCCTTGATCAGCATTTTCGTGTGAAAGAGATTCGCCTGATATACATTGATATCCTGCGCATCATAAGCATCCAAGGTTTTTGCATCTATATATTCCTGGATGGACCTTATATCATGGTCCATGAAGAACTTGCGTCCATCTTCTCCTCTTGTGAATCCTCTCACTCTGTAATCGATGGTGATGATATCAGAATCAAAGCTGCCAATCAGATAATCAAGAGCATTCAGCGGTGAAATCTTCCCGCAGGTAGATACCTCAATGTCCACTCTGAAGCTGGCTATGGATTTATCCGGATGATATTCAGGGTAGGTATGAACCGTCAGGTGGCTCTTATCAAGATGTCCTACCACACTGTCTCTTTTCTCATAAAGACTTTCCCCCAGGTTACAGGATGGGTCTACGCTGGTCATCAGAAGAGGTTCTTCTGAGATTAGAATTGTAACACTAGCCCCTTGCGGATCATAATCCTGCTTCGAGATATTCAGTACATGTGCTCCGATCATATCTGTAACGTCGCAGAGTATCTTTGTAAGTCTCTCGGAATTATACATCTCATCAATATAATCTACGTATTCGCTCTGTTCTTTCTCAGTCTTTGCATAACAGATATCATAGATGTTAAAGCTTAAGGTCTTCGTCAAATTGTTAAAGCCGTATAGTTTCAGTTTTTCTGCCATTTTTGGCGCTCCTTCTCTTTAAATTGATTTGGTATTTTCATGTTACAAAGGTATTTATCTGTTATTTCATGTCAATAAACTTAATGAAACCTCATCTCTGTAAAACTCTATCCTCAGTGAGTTTACAGAAAAAACAGAGCTCTGTCAATAACTTTATATGAAGTTTTATAAATTAATAGTTTAGTATTACTAAACTATTAGCCCCGTTTTCATCTTGCATTAACACTGGAGTGAAAACAGTGTGCGCTAGGCTTTCATCCGTGGTCTGCAAACACCCTTCTTCAGCACTCGATTAGAATTGATTCTCTCGTAGGATCCTGTGATTTCTTCTGTAAACTCTATTTCACGAAAGAAAAAAGCTGAAAGATTACACCTTCAGCTTCTTATGATCTTATGGAATGACCCCTTATTTCTGTTTAAGATCATTCTCCTTCTCTTTTTTCTTTTTCTCGAGAACCGTTTCAAACTCTTCCAGCACTTCTTCCAGTTTTTCCTTGGAGAGAACTTTTCGAGCAAGTGTGATCAGTTCATCTTCCTCTTCTTTCATATGATGTTCCAGAACTTCCTTAAGCACACTGAACTTGGCATCCCATGTTTCATTATCGACGAAGGTTTTTTCAATTACACTGAACTGATAGTTTCCCAAACTATGCTCTTCGATCATTTCACGAACCACTTCTTTGTCTTCTTCACCGACTTTTTCTTTCACAAGCGGAAATACGACATGCTCCTCTGCTTCATGGTGTCCGTGCAGCTGTGCGTACAGTTCTCTGAAAAGCTCTTTTTTCTTCTGTCCTGCCGCATTTTCAATTTCCTTCATAAGGTCTCTAAACTGTTCGTGTTCTTCCTTGATGTGGGTTAATACGTCCATTTCATTACCTCCTAAATTAATCGAAATTTTTCACCTTGATTGTATAGTATTGACTTAGGAAATGTCAAACGTTTGCACAAGAATGGTGTTTCAGCATCCATTCTCTTACTCCATGTATACCCTTCACTTTAAAAGGATGTAAATGAAAAAAGACTACATCGAAATGATGTAGTCTTTTATGGTGGCTTCACTCGGAATCGAACCAAGGACACGTAGATTTTCAGTCTACTGCTCTACCGACTGAGCTATGAAGCCATCTAAGAT
>NZ_JBINJW010000055.1:0-3008 GCF_043951855.1 Proteiniclasticum sp. C24MP | reverse complement strand
TGTTTTAGCTAATTTCAAATGACTTAAAGCTGACAGAGTTGCCTGTCCGTAAATTGACGGATATACTTTCCTTAAGAGTATTTAAGGAGAACGGAAAGGGACCCTTCCAACCTCAAAGTTCGCGCAGAGCGATTGGAAAGGGTCCCCTACTAAATTAATTAGCATGGTAATTGTATCAGACTTTGAATTGGAATGGAATACCGAAAAGAGTATTTTTCGTTCGGAGTATGGAGAAGAGTATATGCCCCATCTGCATGGGGGAACTTAAAGTCATCGGATCTAGGAAGAGAAAGATGATTGATACTGGAGGAGAGACTGTAAGACTTGTTGTAAGGCGCTTGAGATGTATGAATGAAAACTGTCGCAGGATACATCACGAACTGCCTGATGTTGTTGTTCCCTACAAAATGCATACAGCAGCCACCTTCGAGAAAATCATAGCCAATGACTTCCAGGATACCCCCGCAGAAGAGTCCACCATCGCAAGAATCAGGAAATGGTTCATTGACAGAGCTGACGCTCTGGTAGGAGGCTTGTTAAGCATATATACTGCACACTTTCAGAGTTCCGGGATTGGACCATCCGATCTGCCCGGATCCATACTCGGCAGGATACATTTCTTTGTGGAGAACAGTTCGGGCTGGCTGAAGAGGCTTGTCCGGATACTGGTGAATAATAACAGATGGGTACATACCCGGTTGGCGTAGGTGTCCGGAAAGATATTGCATAGAATCATGTCATAACCTAAAAAATGGAGGTATGACATGAAAGACAAAGAGAAAGCTCAAGACATTGCAACCCAAAGGGCCATGCTTATTGCGCCCCTTCTTTCCCACGACCTGGATCGGGGAGAAGCCCGAATGATCAGAGAAAGGATCTGTCGTGAGACAGGACTTTCCGAAAGAACGATCCGACGATACATTTCGGATTACAGGACCAAAGGATTCACCGGTTTGATTCCAAGAACCAGATCCAGTGAATCAGTGAGAGCCATCCCACCCCATGTCCTTGAGGAAGCCATAAGGCTCCGTAAGGAGGTACCCAGCAGAAGCGTCGCCGAGATCATCAGGATCCTCGAGTGGGACGGTCTGGTTTCCAAAGGGGCCATCAAGAGAAGCACACTCCAGGAGAACCTGCAGGAAAAGGGGTTCAGCGGAAAACATATGGCCATCTACAGTTCCGGCGGCCTAGCCACCAGACGGTTCCAGAAACGGAACCGTAACAAGCTCTGGCACTCCGATATCAAATACGGATGCTATCTGCCCATAGGACCCGGCAAGAAGCTGCAGCAGGTCTATCTAGTGGCCTTCCTCGACGATGCCACCAGGATGATTCTTCATGCGGAGTTCTATCCAAATCTGACCCAGAGCATTGTGGAGGACTGTTTCCGCAAATCCATCCTGAAGTACGGTGTTCCCGATGCCGTGTATTTCGACAACGGGAAGCAGTACAAGACCAAGTGGATGGGAAGAACCTGCGCAAAGCTCGGCGTACGCCTGCTTTACGCAAAACCGTATTCACCCGAAGGAACCGGAAAGATTGAACGGTTCAACCAGAACATCGACCGCTTTCTTGATGAATACAAAGTGGACAATGGCATCAGAACTCTAGAGCAGATGAATGAGCGCTTCTGGATCTGGCTGGAAGAATGCTACCAGAACAAGCCCCATTCCGCATTGAACGGGAAGACTCCTGTAGAAGCCTACAATCTTGATCCCAAGCCTCTGAAATTTCTTCCTGTGGAAACCGTCTCCAACGCATTTCTCCATGCCGAGAAACGAAGAGTGGACAAGAGCGGATGCATCAGTTTCAGCAGTGTAAAGTATGAGGTGGGTCTGGCCTATGTAGGCCGGGAAGTGGACATCATCTATGATCCGAGTAATACAGAAATCCTTACTGTTGAATATCAGGAAGATCTTCCTCTTACCGCAAAGAAGCTCAACATCGGTGAGAAAGTCGGAGAAAAGCCTGTTCTTCCGGAATACCTGACTGCCATAAAGCCTACGGCTTCAAGACTGCTGGATGCTGCAGAAAGAGAGAATGAGAAGAGAAAAGAGAAGAACTCTGCCACAGCCATATCCTTCCGACACATGAGAAAGGAGGGTGGCGGCAATGTATGAAGAGTTCTACGGGTTCGCAAGAACCCCCTTTTCACGGGATATCCCGCCGAAGGACCTCTATCAGTCCAGCACACTCTCGGAGACGCTGGGCAGGCTCTTCTATGTTGCCGAGCGGCAACTGTTCTGTGTCCTCACAGGGGAATGCGGTACGGGGAAGACCACCGCTGTCAGGCGGTTCAAAGAGGAACTTGATGGCAGCAAGTATACACTGATGTATATTGCAGACTCGAAACTCACTCCCAGAAACTTCTACAAGGGAATCCTGGATCAGCTGGGCGCAGAGTCCAAGTTCTACCGTGGTGATGCCAAGAGGCAGCTGCACAAGGAAGTCGAACTTATGAAGGGACTCCACAAGAAGCAACCTGTAGTCGTTGTCGATGAAGCGCATCTACTGGACCGGGAAATGTTGGAGGAAGTCCGCTTCCTGCTGAACTTCAAGATGGATGCCGTGAGTCCCCTCGCTCTGATTCTGGTGGGTCAGACAGAACTCTGGGACAAGCTGCAGATGCAGTCCTACACGGCCATACGACAGAGAATCGATATCCAGTGCAAGATTCATCCCATGGATCATTCCCAAGTACGGGAGTACTTGAGCAGCCACCTGAGCTATGCCGGGACAGACCGCGACATCTTCACGGACGAAGCAATCGAAATGATCTACAGATTCTCCGGCGGATCTGCGAGGCTGGTCAATAAAGTCTGTACCAGCTCTCTGATCTATGGATCCCAGAATGGGAAAAGAATTATTGATGACCACATGATCAAGCTGGTCATCAATGGAGAGTTGACTTAATGAAAATGGCAAGCCCAAAAAGCTTGCCATTTTCTCCAGCAGTTTGCGGACACTGGACACCGTCAGTTTTCAGACATTTAAATTCAGCATTAACA
>NZ_JBINJW010000054.1:0-3590 GCF_043951855.1 Proteiniclasticum sp. C24MP | reverse complement strand
GGATAAGAAAGACGAAACATCCCTACGGGAGTTTCTGCCATGAGGGGGGTATCCCCCCTAACGCCCCCCATTCACTCGCCGTTGGGCGAAAGGAAGATTCTTTCTGAATCTCCCTTCCAGGGAAAGTGTGACACGCTTCATTTCATCAAGGACTACTCGAAAAAGTACCTTTTTCTCCGTTCCTCCTTGACTCCATTCTCGCTTTCACATCCCTATCCAGAAAGACAGATCAATCTAAGATCAGGGGCATACGTAGACCACAGAGAGGGAGTTGTGTTTTCGCAGAAAACCCACTCGCTCGATCGTGGTGTTCAGGGGGGGTGAATCGTCAGAGAGGGGGGGATGAAATCCACCCTTTATAAAAGTCTCAAAAAACCCTTATAAAGAGATAGAGAAGTTTTTCCCCTCAAATATGGATGAAAACATTGAGTATCAGTAAATATCGAATTTTTGACTATTCATGCCACACGTGACAACTATTCATGCCACACGTGATAAGTGTTCATGCCACACGTGACAACTATTCATCAAAAATAATGAATAGTTGAATATTGACACTCATAAAGTTATCATCTATAATAATGAATAGTATTAACTTTATTCAATTAAAGAGGGGGATTAAGGATGCCAAAAATCAACCAATCTATCGAGACTAATTTCGTTGATGTGAATGGGGAGATTTATGCTCAAAGCACGAAGAAAGTCTTATCATGGGGAACGGAACCACCATTTATTAAGCTCTATCTTCAGGACATTCTTTATCTTTCTGATATTCCTAATAAGCATGAGAGAGTTCTTTATGAGCTTTTAAAGAGAGTAACTTATGCTGGTGAGACAAATGGAATGGAAGTTGTAATAAACTCAGCTTTAAAAAGACGAATTGCAGAAGAATTAGGATTTAAAAACATCGGATCTATTAGTAATGCTATAACTGATTTAGTAAAAGGTAAAATCATCATCAGAAGAGATACAGGAATTTATCAATTTAATCCTTATTTCTTCGGAAAAGGTGATTGGCAAGATATAGCTAAACTAAGGCTTGAAGTCAACTATGATGAGATAAGAGGACGAACATTTAAGACAACGTGTGAGTTTCACGATGAGTTGAAAAAAGAAACCGAAGCACTTCTTAAAAATGGCACAGAGGGGTAAAGCATGATAAAAGGTATGGAGAATTTCAATCCGGAGATCCAGGAGAAGATCCTTGAGATCTATGAAATGCAGATGGATGCTTTTGGTGGGAAAATCAAAGGGCATGAACTGAAAGAAGTGTTTATTCAAGATGATCTGCCTTGTGTCAGGTTTGAAAATGGAGATTGGTATCACTATCAGCTCGATTCTAAGACTTGGTTTTAAATTTGACAATGTGGGAAGTGATTTCCCGTTTATAAAAAAAGGCACCCCTTTGAGGGTGCTTTTCTTTATTTCTTTTTCTTTTTTCTCGGTGAGATTTCTTTCAAGTCGTGGCTTTATGACCTATAATTCACTGGATTTACATATTCCATACTAATCGTAATTGATTATACCTATTTATTTCTGTTCTTAGCCATGCATTGTATGAACCCACCACAATACCATATTGAATTACAACGTAATCTAATTCTCCAATAGCTGATGCAGGTAAGCTACTAACCGCTGCAGGTCGAATTATACGAGATGATTGTGATGTTGCTTGTCCCAATGGAACAACATAGTGAAAAGAGTGGATAGAATCTATTTGATTATTTAACCAATCCAATTGATAAGTTAATTCCATCACTCCAATATTCTTTCTAGGATTTAGAGTAGCTGTGGTAGGGATGCTACCGCCAGACCATGGTGAACTTCCAGAAGCAAAAGGTTGAATAATAGTATTAGTTATAGGTATGGCGATTTGCAAACTGATAATAGTTTCCCCATCATTATAAATTTCATTATTCCCCACTTTTAATTTATCCATATCAATTGTTGCTGTTTGAATTTTTTCTAATTTATTAGTTGTACTTGAGTAAGCAAAACTGCTAGTAATTTCAGATTCTATTCTATTGGGCTCATATAATTTCAATTTCTCAGTAGCTGAAACACCTAAGTTGACTCCTAAAACTAATGTAAAAAATAGTAATAATTGTAGTGTTCTACTTAATAATTTGATTTTTTTCATGATGATATTCCCCTTTCTCTAGCAACAATTATTTCTTCATATAGAATCGAAGAGCTTTGGTTATTACATATATTCCATATATAGCAACCAGTTTTAAAATAATTTCAATAATTATTATGAATAGGCTTAAATATCTAGCATTAATAGCATTTAACTCCAAAATATCCCCCCCTTTTTTCTTATGATATTATGTATATAATATCATAGATTTGTTATAAAAATAACAAAAAAAAACGATTTAAACATTAATATCATCTCTTGGTTTTAATCGCCTATTTCAAAGGCTTTTGAAAGGGATTTAGGTTCTAAAGCAGGTGAATCATTACTACGTGCTGCGAGCTGATCTCTCTTCAGATCTCCCATGATTTCCGACAGATCATCAAACTCTTTTTGGAGTTCTGGTGAATGATCTACCTCAAATGCTTTTCCCTTTGCCGTATAGAGATTCTTTATCTCCGATACGGTATATGGTTTCTCTCTGGATTCATTGAGCTTATCTAGGATCTCGGAAGACTTTTTCGATAATCTCTCAAATGGGCGATTTTCAATGGAAAACTGGATTGATTCTTTCTCAAAGAGAAGTCCTAACTTCTTTCCACTGACAGCTTTTCCGGTTTCAGGGTGCTTATAGCTGATGTAGTCATTCTTCCCTTCCTTGACCGTAATATTGTGGTTCTTCTGGAGATTGATTTTGAAATCCTCAAAGGTTGTTGCTGTTTTGCTTTCAGCGACGATTGCAGATCTCAACTCTTTCTTCCAAGAGATCTGTCCCTTTTTCAGGACTTCTCTTTCTGCAAGGGTATATCTGATTTCTGCAGAAGGCTTTTCCACCACGCTTAAACCATAGGATTTACATAACTGATCACTCTGCTCTCTCATTTTTTCAATGGACTTTCGAGCGTTGAAATGCAGTTTCTTACCGTCCTCGATATTTACAGAATTGATGATGATGTGGTTATGGATGTGGTGCTTATCAGTATGCGTATATACCACAGCTTCATGATCAGGAGCCAGTTTTTCAGCTAATTTCTGTCCGATTTCATTGGCTTGTCGTGAGGTTGTCTCTCCTGGTTTAAAGGATTGAATTACATGGTGAGCCTGTACCTCGTCATTCTTGCCCCAGAGGTTTCTGGTAGTGGAGAATTGACTTCTCACATAGTTCGGATCACATTTCACTCCGGAACGTTCCTCGGCTTTCTTTTCGGCATAGGTAATCAATCTATTGGCTACTTTTGTAGTTCCATGCTTAATAGTTGCCATATGGCACTCAACTCCCTCTCTATGCCCTCTAATTCGCCCTTAGAAGGGTTTATCCCTTGATTAAGGTGTTTAGCTATCTGATTCACGTTACCGCCTATCCTACGAAGCTCTGTGGCGATTTCTCTGGCACCGGTGAGATCTATCTTAGGAGTAGTCGCTTTTAATCCTTGTGCCTTTCTTTTCACCATTG
>NZ_JBINJW010000053.1:0-3753 GCF_043951855.1 Proteiniclasticum sp. C24MP | reverse complement strand
AGATAAGAAAGACGAAACATCCCTACGGGAGTTTCTGCCATGAGGGGGGTATCCCCCCTAACGCCCCCCATTCACTCGCCGTTGGGCGAAAGGAAGATTCTTTCTGAATCTCCCTTCCAGGGAAAAGTGTAACACGCTTCATTTCATCAAGGACTACTCGAAAAAGTACCTTTTTCTCCGTTCCTCCTTGACTCCATTCTCGCTTTCACATCCGTATCAGAAAGACAGATCAATCTAAGATCAGGGGCATCCGTAGACCACAGAGAGGGAGTTGTGTTTTCGCAGAAAACCCACTCGCTCGAAGGTGGTGTTCAGGGGGGTGAATCGTCAGAGAGGGGGGATGAAATCCCCCCTGATAAAGAAAGAACTTTAGTTGCCATTTTGGCTTCATAGAAGATATAAGAGGGGTTTTTCAAAAAAGTGAGTGTTTGCAATGCTTTTCGGATTTCTTATGTATCACAGGGTGACACCTATATGTATCATCAGCTATGATACATAAGGGAGACAAAATGTTTCATTTATGTTATTGACTGTATCATGAGAGTGTGATAATCTTAAAATTAATGATACAGTTTGCATCAAAAATGATACTAATAGGTATCACTGTATGATACCTAAAAATAAAGGGGGCAATGAGTTGGAAATGCGTGTGCAAAAAAACGGGAATTTAGATCCTAACTCCATCACTTTCGAGGAAAGACAAAAACAAATCGAACAAGAAGAACGAATGGAAAAGGAAGATTGGGAGAAAAGTAAAAAAAGTCCATTCAAGAACTTCGTTCAGATGAACAAAGATTATTACAAAGCAGAGGATTGGCTTATGGCTAAATCGCCTATTGCATATAGAATATTTAAGTTTTTGATTAACAATATGGATGGGTACAACGCAGTTGTTTGCTCTCAAACGGTATTACAAGAACAATTTGATGTAAGCAGAGTAACTGTTTCTCGAGCAATAAAGTTACTCAAAGAGAAAAAATATATTGATATCTTCAAATCTGGAACATCTAATGTTTATGCCGTAAACAAGCAGATCGCTTGGAATAGTTGGGGAAGTAATTACAGGTACGCAAAATTTGAAGCAAATATCATTCTTTCTGAAAGCGAACAAGAAGAGAGTGTAAAAGCAAAAATAAGAACAGTTAAGCATAAAGAAATAATTCTTGATGAGGAGTAGATCATGATAAAAGGAATGGAGAATTTCAATCCGGAGATCCAAGAGAAGATACTTGAGATCTATGAGATGCAGATGAATGCATTTGGTGGAAAAATCAAAGGGCATGAACTGAAAGAAGTATTTATTCAAGATAATCTGCCTTGTGTCCGTTTTGAAAATAGAGATTGGTATCACTACCAGCTTGATTCAAAAACATGGTTTTAAAACAAAAACGCACCTCGTAAGGGTGCGTTTTTGTTTATTTGCATTTCTATATTAATCTTGAAATATTTGAAAGAAAAAAGATTGTTAGAATAACTATAAATCTAACTTCACCCGCATAACTTTCTTTCAACTTTTTTTTGTGTGCAATGGTTATCAACATTCCGATTATAGTAAGTGTAAAAGAAATAGATATTACAACAGCATTGAATTGTGTGCTAAATGTTATATTCCCAATATAACCCATGATCAATGGTACCATAATCAAAAGAGCTGAAATTAAATACAACGAATATAGAATAAATTTGAGTCGTTTGCTTTCCAGTTTAATCACCTTACCTAACCTTCAATCTAATAAATTCTTTCGCAAATTCTCCAAGCAGCAGGGTACCCAGTTCCTGTATTGTAATATACAGCCTGTCTAACATATCTAATATCACCATCAACGAGCAGTCTATAACTTTTACTCCACCATGCATAATCAGTATTTATAATTGTTACACCAACAAATGCAGGAACTGTTACTAACAGAGAAACAGGGTTAGCAAAACCCATACCTGCCAGTAATGTGTTCAATGCATATTCGGTAAGAGGATTAGGCAAACTAGTCCATTTTTGCAAACCTTCTAACTTTACAACTATAGCCTTTATGTCAGATCTGTACAGTCTTTGTTCAGAGTGAAGTTTGGCGTTAGATGGAGGGATAAATGCCATAGGGGTTATAAGCTGATTGGTATCTTTAAGAGGGATACCAATATTCGCTCTTGGAACTTGAATCTTTCCATCAACATAATCTGAAATAAAGGAGTCTACTTGGTCCTTTTTTACATCAGCAGTAATCATTGCATCCTCAGAGTTCTCAACACAAATGGTTACATAATCACCATTGGTTTCCACTATAAATGGCTCTTCAGTTATGATTGATGCTTGTGTAACCTTTGGACCCGAAAGAGTTATTGACAAGATTGAGACGGCCAATAAAGTAGTCAGCAGTTTTTTCATTTACGAACCTCCCTTTGTTTAAAAAGCAACACCAGTATTTATACTATACACAATTTTCAGAATCTATAACCCCGAACTTCTTCGGGGTTATAGCTGTTTTTATCAATCTATCTAAAAATTATATAATAATACTTCACAAGTGCTTGTCATATAAGTAGTATACTGCTTATTTGTAAGTAGACTCTACTTAATCGCCTATTTCAAAGGCTTTTGAAAGGGATTTAGATTCTAAAGTAGGTGAATCATTACTACGTGCTGCGAGCTGATCTCTCTTTAGATCACCCATGATTTCCGACAGATCATTAAACTCTTTTTGGAGTTCTGGTGAATGATCTACCTCAAATGCTTTTCCTTTTGCCATATAGAGATCCTTTATCTCCGATACGGTATATGGTTTCTCTCTGAATTCATTGAGCTTATCTAGGATTTCAGAAGACTTTTTCGATAATCTCTCAAATGGGCGATTTTCAATGGAAAACTTGATGGATTCTTTCTCAAAGAGAAGTCCTAACTTCTTTCCACTGACAGCTTTTCCGGTTTCAGGGTGCTTATAGCTGATGTAGTCATTCTTTCCTTCCTTGACCGTAATATTATGGTTCTTCTGGAGATTGTTTTTGAAATCATCAAAGGTTTTTGCTGTTTTGCTTTCAGCGAGGATTGCAGATCTCAACTCTTTTTTCCAAGAGATCTGTCCTTTTTTCAGGACTTCTCTTTCTGCAAGAGTATATCTGATCTTTGCAGAAGGCTTTTCCACCACGCTCAAACTATAGGATTTACATAACTGATCACTCTGCTCTCTCATTTTCTCAATGGACTTTCGAGCATTGAAATGCAGTTTTTTACCGTCCTCGATATTTACAGAATTGATGATGATGTGATTATGGATATGGTGCTTATCGGTGTGAGTGTAAACCACAGCTTCATGATCAGGTGCCAGTTTTTCAGCTAATTTCTGTCCGATTTCATTGGCTTGTTGTGGGGTTGTTTCCCCCGGTTTGAAGGATTGAATGACGTGGTGAGCTTGTACTTCATCATTCTTGCCCCAGAGGTTCCTGGTAGTGGAGAATTGACTTCTCACATAGTTCGGATCACACTTCACTCCGGAACGTTCCTCGGCTTTCTTTTCGGCATAGGTAATCAATCTATTGGCTACTCTTGTAGTTCCATGCTTAATAGTTGCCATATGGCACTCAACTCCCTCTCTATGCCCTCTAATTCGCCTTTGGAAGGGTTTATCCCTTGATTAAGGTGTTTAGCTATCTGATTCACGTTACCACCTATCCTACGAAGCTCTGTGGCGATTTCTCTGGCACCGGTGAGATCTATCTTAGGAGTAGTCGCTTTTAATCCTTGTGCCTTTCTTTTCACCATTA
>NZ_JBINJW010000052.1:0-4046 GCF_043951855.1 Proteiniclasticum sp. C24MP | reverse complement strand
TGAAGCTATTAAAGAGGACTGGTTTGCCAGTCCTTTTTTATCCCTGAATTACGAAAAACTTAGACCGGCTTTTTTTTCAAGAGTTTCAAAAAAAAAACGCGTTTTTTATTTGACAGGATAGGGGTCATATGATAAAGTAATTTAGTAATACCCTGCGCAATGGGGTTATTTATGATGTAAACAAAAACTATAAAGTACGGAGGTGCTCAAAGTGAGAGTAAGAATGACTTTAGCATGCACAGAGTGTAAGCAGAGAAACTATGATTCAATGAAGAACAAAAAGAATAATCCAGAAAGACTGGAAATGAGTAAGTATTGCAAGTTCTGCAGAAAGCATACTACACATAAAGAAACAAAGTAACACAGACTAAGGATGTGATTTTCATGGCTTCAAACAGCAAAGGACTCGTCAGTTTTGTAAAAGAGATCAAAAATGAAATTAAAAAAATAACCTGGCCCTCCAAAGAGGAAGTCAAGAAAGCTATTGGCGTAGTATCTGCCATAGTTGCGATCTACATTGTTCTGATTGCAATTGCAGATTTTATTTACAATGGACTTTTGACGGAAGTTCTATTCAAACTTTAAGGTAAGGAGGAAAGGGGTAGCGTTTTAGTCTGCTCCTCTATTTTCGTATGGAAGAAAAAGCACGTTGGTATGTTGTTCATACATATTCAGGTTATGAGAATAAAGTCAAGGTAAACCTTGAAAAGGCGATTGAAAACCGAAACCTTGAACATCTTTTACAAGGTGTTGAAGTTCCCATGGAAGAAGTCATCGAAAGAAAAGATGATAAGGAGAAGATCGTCCTTCAGAAGAAGTTTCCTGGATATGTTCTGGTGAAAATGATTATGACTGAAGAATCCTGGTATATCGTAAGAAATACAAGAGGTGTCACGGGATTTGTTGGTGCGAAATCCAATAATCCGGTGCCGTTGACAGATGAAGAAGTCCGTTCCATGGGTATTGCAGAGACTCATGAACAGGTGGATCTGTCCATTGGTGAAAGCGTGAAGATCATCGCTACACCATTTATGGGATTCCCTGCTACCATTGTTGAAATCAACAATGACAAGCGTAAGGTCAAGGTGGAAGTAGAGATGTTTGGTAGAGCAACTCCAGCAGAACTCGACTTCAACCAGATAGAAAAAATTTATTAGGTTTATTGACCCTTTCGGGTCTTAAATAAGTGGGAGGGTAAAATACCCGCAATCTACCACAGTATAGGAGGAATAAACTCATGGCAAAGAAAGTTACAGGAATGATCAAGTTACAACTTCCTGCAGGAAAGGCAACACCAGCTCCACCAGTTGGACCAGCTCTAGGGCAGCACGGTGTGAACATTATGGGATTCTGTAAGGAATTCAATGCAAGAACTGCAGATAAGGCTGGATACATTATTCCAGTTGTAATCACAGTATTTCAGGACAGATCTTTCAGCTTTATCCTGAAGACACCACCAGCAGCTGTACTCATCAAGAAGGCAGCTGGAATTGAAAGTGGATCAGGCGTTCCTAACAGAACTAAAGTAGCTCAGCTTACTAAGGCTCAGGTTAGAGAAATCGCTGAAACAAAGATGCCAGATCTGAATGCGGCTTCAGTTGAGACAGCAATGTCAATGATTGAAGGTACTGCAAGAAGTATGGGCGTTACTATCGTTGAATAAGACAACCTAATAAAGTGGGAGGCAAAAAACCGTTAAAACCACGAAGGAGGCAAATTAATGGGTAAGAATTATGTAGAGAGTGCAAAGCTTGTTGATAAGAGTGTATTATACTCATCACAGGAGGCGCTTGAATTAGCAGTGAAGACTGCAAAGGCTAAGTTTGATGAAACAATTGAACTGCATGTAAAGCTTGGAGTAGATCCAAGACATGCTGATCAGCAGGTTAGAGGTGCGGTAGTACTACCTCACGGAACCGGTAAGACAGTAAGAGTCCTTGTATTCGCTAAGGGTGCAAAGGTTGCTGAAGCTGAAGCTGCTGGAGCAGACTATGTTGGAGCTGATGAATATCTTGATAAGATTCAGAAGGAAAACTGGTTTGAATTTGATGTAGTTGTTGCAACTCCAGATATGATGGGTGTTGTAGGTAGACTTGGTAGAGTATTAGGACCAAAGGGTCTTATGCCTAATCCAAAGTCCGGTACAGTTACATTTGATGTAGCAAAGGCCATCGAAGACATCAAGGCTGGTAAGGTTGAATATAGAGTTGACAAGACTTCTATCGTTCACGTGCCAATCGGAAAGAAGTCATTCGGAGAAGAGAAGCTGAAGGACAACTTCAAGACTCTTATGGAAGCGCTGATCAAGGCTAAGCCTGCAGCTGCTAAGGGACAGTACCTGAGATCAGTAACTGTTTCTGCAACCATGGGACCTGGAATCAGAATCAATCCTGCTAAGGTTGTTGATTAATCTGTTGACTTAATCTTCAGCACATGCTATACTTTTGAAGTTAAATAATTGAATCGTGCATTCTAAGACCGCAGGTGAGCCCAGCTCGTAAGTCCTGCCGAGGTGCGAGTACTTTATAGTTTTTAAAACTAAGGTCTCTCCTCGCTTGGAGAGGCCTTTTTGATTATGTTGAATAAGCAGTTTAATAAACTGTGAGGAGGTGGACACACAGTGAACAACAACAAAGAGATCAAGGCGCAAAAAGTTAATGAGATTAAAGAGAAGATGCAGAAAGCGAAGTCTTTAGTTTTAGTTAATTATCAGGGAATCAACGTTGAACAGGACACAGAGCTAAGAAGCACTTTAAGAAAGAACAATGTTGAGTACAAAGTCTACAAGAACACAATGGTAACAAGAGCTGCACAGGAGCTTGGAATTGAAGGTATGGAACAGTACCTTGAAGGACCAGTATCCATGGCGTTCGGTTACGATGATGAAACCACAGCTGCTAAGCTTATCGCTGATTTCTCAAAGGCTTCCAAGAAGCTTGAAATCAAGGGTGGTTATGTAGATGGTAAGGTTTATGATGCAGAGCTAATGAATCAGCTTGCTAAGATTCCTAACAAGGAAGTTCTTATCGCGAAGTTCCTCGGAAGCATCAAGTCCCCATTATCCAATCTTGTTTACATGCTTAATGCAGTTGCAGAAAGCAAGGAAGCATAGTATCATTACCAGGCGAATCGCCTAAAAAAATAATATTAAAATATTTACGGAGGTGTCTATAAATGGCAGTATCAAGAGAAGAAATAATTGCAGCAATCAAGGAAATGACCGTTTTAGAATTAAATGATTTAGTAAAGGCTTGCGAAGAGGAGTTCGGTGTATCCGCAGCGGCTCCAGTAGCAGTAGCTGGCGGTGCTGGAGAAGCAGCAGCAGCTGAAGAGAAGACTGAATTTGACGTTATCCTTACAGAAGTAGGTGGCGAAAAGATTAAGGTTATCAAGGCTGTTAGAGAAGCTACAGGTCTTGGTCTTAAGGAAGCGAAGGAAATCGTTGACGGAGCTCCTAAGGCAATCAAAGAAGGCGTTCCAAAGGACGAAGCAGATGCACTTGTTGCTAAGCTTCAGGAAGTTGGCGCTACAGTAGAAGTTAAGTAATTAGAGCTTAAATTGTACGTGAAGAATCCGGTAAGTAATTACCGGATTCTTTTATTGCGGTGATATATTTTCTGAGAGACCATGGAATTAATCCGGAATTAATCTCTTTTGGCTATACTACACAAAAGGAGTGATAATATATGAGTATTTTAGGAAATCTCATCTGGTTTATGCTGGGTGGGTTCATCCCTGCAATTTTATGGTTCTTTTTCGGTCTTCTATGGTCCATCACCATCATTGGTATCCCCGTTGGGGTGCAGTGCTTCAAGATGGCGGGTCTGCAGCTGTTTCCCTTCGGGAAGGATGTATCCTATTCCTCCATGGGAGCAGGATCTCTTCTGATCAACATCCTATGGATTGTGATCGGCGGAATAGAGCTGGCCGTGGCGAATGTGCTCATCGGAATCGCTTTCTGCATGACGATCATCGGGATACCTTTCGGGCTTCAGAACTTCAAGATGGCGAAGCTGAGTCTCATGCCCTTCGGTGCGAAAATAATT
>NZ_JBINJW010000051.1:0-4059 GCF_043951855.1 Proteiniclasticum sp. C24MP | reverse complement strand
CTTCTCCATATGTAGTTTTGAAGGAATATCATATATAATATATGTGAATTCTTGGCTTCATAGCTCAGTCGGTAGAGCAGTAGACTGAAAATCTACGTGTCCTTGGTTCGATTCCGAGTGAAGCCACCATGGCGCCATAGCCAAGTGGTAAGGCAGAAGTCTGCAAAACTTTCACCCCCGGTTCAAATCCGGGTGGCGCCTCCAGTAATAAACTCCTGAATGAGTGATCGTTCAGGAGTTTATTTTATTTGCTGATAAGTGTAATAAATTATGTAAAGGTAACTTGACATGGTTTCCGGTTTCGATTATCATGTATGTAAAGGAAGCTTTACAAAGGAGAACCATATGAGATGAAAAATCGGCTGGAACAGTTAAGAAAGGAAAAAGGTCTGAAGCAGGATGAACTGGCAGAGATTCTGGAAGTATCCAGGCAGACCGTGAGTTCACTGGAGAATGGAAAGTATAATCCATCGATCCTTCTGGCATTCAAGATTGCCAGGGTATTCCAGTGCACCATCGAAGATGTATTCATTTATGAGGAGGAAGAAAATGGAAGGTAAATTGATGAAGTACAGTATAAAAAGAATAATCTGGATCTATATCGGAATGACTCTGGGAGGCGCTGTTTTTATCATAAATGGAGGAGAAGACCCGATTCTGAGTGTACTCACGAGAATCCTTGGTGCGGCTATAGGAATGGGTATTGCTGAATTTCATACCCATCGTAAAAATCCGAAGCTGAAGAATCTGGAGAAGGTGCAATATGAGGATGAAAGAAACATGGCGATTAGAGATCGGGCATCATTTTATATCAACGTGGCTGTCTTTCTTGCGCTTTTCGTAGTAATGATTGTTGGTGAAATAAGACAGGATTTCTATATGACTTTTGGAGCAGCAGCTGCAGCAGGGCTTCTTATGGCAATCCATCTGATTATCTCCTGGGTGTTATCCAGAAGGATGTAGCACTTTGAAGCTTCAGTTTCACAATCCAGGTCAAGAAACGGATCTGGTCATCTGATATCCTTACAGTAGGAGGTAGTTCATGAAACGATGGGAAAAAATCAATGCGGTGCAGAAGATGCAGGATTACGTGGAAAGTCATCTGCACGAACCGATCACGCTGAAGAACCTGGCAGATGCAGCGGGGTATTCTCCCTGGCATGCGGCGAAGATCTTCAAGGAGCTTCTGGGAAAGACGCCTTTCGAGTATATCCGGTCTTTAAGACTCAGTCAGGCGGCACTGGTGCTTCGGGACCAGCATGAGAAGGTCGTGGATGTGGCTTTTGATTTTGTCTTTGACTCCCATGAAGGTTTCACCAGAGCCTTTTCGAGGGAATTCGGCATTCCGCCGAAGAGATATGCGAAAGAGAAGAAGCCGATGAAGCTTTTCATGCCCACGCGGATCAGGGACTACTACTTGATGATTCAGAAAGGAGAACTGAAAATGGATAACGAAAAGAAGGCCAGCACTGTATTTGTTCAGGTGGTGGAGCGGCCGGAAAGAAAACTGATTCTGTTAAGAGGAAAGAAGGCAACGCACTATTTTGAATACTGCGAGGAAGTGGGGTGTGATGTCTGGGGCATACTGTCCTCCATTTCTGAAGCGCTGTATGAACCTGCAGGATTCTGGCTGCCGGACCATCTCATACTGGAAGGGACGTCAAGATATGTGCAGGGAGTGGAAGTGCCTTCTGACTATGAAGGAGAGGTGCCGGATGGGTTTGAAGTGATGACGCTTCCACCCTGCAGGATGATGATTTTCCAAGGGGAACCCTATGAAGATGAAAAATTCGGCGAAGCCATCGAAGACCTCTGGAAGGTCATGAATGACTACAAGCCAGAGCTTTACGGATTCACCTATGCAGATGAAGACGGACCAAGATTTCAGCTGGAGCCTCAAGGGTACAGAGGATACATCGAAGGCAGGCCAGTGCGCAGCATAAGTAAATAGAGTGCTTCTATATAGATGCAGACTTCGAAGCTTTCCTTGATGGAGAGCTTCTTTTTCATGAGATAGGTGGTTGCTGCTTCAAGGACCTATGTTATAATTATGGAAATGAAATTTGTAAGGAGTTGTAGTGATTGAAGTATGATTTTGAAACTTTGATGGACCGATATGACACAGGTTCGTTCAAATATGAGCAGATGATCAAGTGGAATCCTAAGGTGGCGGAAAAGAAGATTGTGCCCTTGTCCGTGGCTGATATGGAGTTCAAGACCCCGCCTGAAATCGTGGATGCGCTGAAGCGCTATCTGGACAACAACATTCTCGGGTATACAGGGCCGACCAGGGAATATTTCGATGCGGTGATTAACTGGATGAAGAAGAGACACGACTGGGACATCAAGGAAAGATGGATCGTTACAACGCCCGGTGTGGTAGGCGCCTTTCATATGGCGATCAATTCTCTGACAAAGCCTGAAGAAGGTGTCATCGTCATGCCCCCTGTCTACTATCCGTTCTACAGTGCTATTGAGAAGGGGAAGCGCAGGATTGTCCGGAATGAACTGAAGGAAGTGGGCGGTCGCTATGAGATCGATTTTGAAGATCTGGAGAAGAAGGCAAAGAATCCCAAGAACAACACTCTTCTCTTCTGTAACCCGCACAATCCTGTGGGCAGAGTATGGACTAGAGAAGAACTTCTTAGAGTCGCTGAGATCTGCGAAAAATATGATGTGCTGGTTCTTTCCGATGAGATTCACTTTGATCTGATCATGCCGGGTCATAAGCATATCGTGTTTGCAAACCTCAACGATTGGGCGAAAAACAATTCCATTGTGTTCACAGCACCCAGCAAAACCTTCAACCTGGCGGGGATGCATACATCCAATATTGTGATTCCGAACGGAAAGCTGAAGAGAAGCTGCACCCAGGAAATGAACAGGACAGCGGTGATGAATCTCAACGCCTTAGGCTATGAAGCCTGCAAAACTGCATACAATGAATGTGAGGACTGGATGGAAGAGCTTATAGAAGTGATTTATGAGAATCATAAGCTGGTGAAGAAGCATATGGCGAAGCATCATCCCGAAATCCACGTCTATGATCTGGAAGGAACCTATCTCCAGTGGCTCGATTTCAGAGCCCTGGGCATGGACAAGCATGAGCTGGAGAAAATGCTTCATGAGGAAGCGATGGTCTTTCTGGATGAAGGGTACTTCTTCGGCAAGGAAGGAGCCGGATTTGAAAGAATCAATCTGGCCTGTCCCCGCTCCGTGCTGGAGGATGCATTAAACAGGATCACAGAAGCGCTGAATACGAGGAGATCATAGAAACGGAAGACTTTCCAGAGATGTAATCGATGAGCAGTTTTCAGGAATCTGAAGGCCTGCTTTTCATCTGAAAAAGAATTGGGAAATGGAAGGTAAGAAGAGGAATAAGGAGAGATACGGAGAATGAGTCTGACATTTACCTCCTAATCTTATAAACAGCCAAATCCAGAGATTTTTGATGACTTTACCTGTTCGCTTTAATCTGCTAATCTACGTATTATAGCATATGTGATTGAAGTACTTAAAGCTAGTAATTGAGGCACATGGAGGACATAAAGTTATGGGTTGTATCTACAACGAAAAAGTCAAAAGAAGTGCAAAACCGCTCATCGGGTTACTGATTATATTTGGAATTTCTCTTATGGTGGTATCGGTTGTGGGAACCAGAGCAGGACTGAATCAGGAAACCAAGAGCACGATGGATCTTGTTCTTGCCATGGTCTTTCTTTTAGCAGGTTATCGTGTGATTGCCAAGACAAAGGAAATCTACAGGTATTCCATCATTGCGGATGATCTGATCATTCATCGTATTTCCGGAGAAAAGAGCCATCTGGTTGAAAAAGTGAAGCTTTCTGAAATTCAGGCGCTTCATAACAGAAGACCTGGATGGAATCTCATGAGACTCTTAAGAAAGAATTACTCTGTGAACATGATGAAGCTGGACTGCTGTTGTGAATGCAATGTGGAGGGAAACAGGAAAACTTTCTACTTCAGTCCAAGCCAGTCGATGTTGAATAAAATCAGCCATGCTATAGAGGCATCATAGTTTACTATGATGTCTTTTTT
>NZ_JBINJW010000050.1:0-4372 GCF_043951855.1 Proteiniclasticum sp. C24MP | reverse complement strand
CGCATATCGCTCAGGGAACTGCTGCCATAAAAAAGCTCCTCCATTTCTGGAGGAGCCTGATCAGTTTAAATTATCTAGCGTTAGCTGCAGCTTCTTCAAACGCTTCCAGGTAACCTGTAACAGTAACTGTTACGCTTGATGTTAGGTCTTCAGATGTAGCTTTTCCTTCTGCCACTTCCATACCTGTCACTTCATCAACAGTCTTACCCTTCATCCATTCAGCAAGAGCAAGAGCCTGCTCGAACCATTCGCTTCCGATTCCGGATGCTTTCTTCATGCCATACTCGTCTCCAAGCTCAACCTTTGACTTAACAGCTGCTGCTTTGTCGTTTGTAACAACACCGTCAGCATCGTAAGCAACCTTAGTCTGAGCAACGTCGATTACTGAACCTGCAACTGTTCCATCAGCCTTAAGAGCTGTAGCAACTACAGTTGTGTCAACCTGAGCAACTGCTCCGTTTTCACCTTCAGCAGACTTGGACTTAGCTGTTGAAACAGTAGCTCCAAGACCAACCTTTTCTGCGCCTTCAACTTCGATAGCGGAGTTGTAAGCCTTTTCTAGAGCGTCGATGTATCCCTGAACCTTGATTGTAACTGTGCTCTTAAGATCTTCTTCATCTGGAACAGTTTCAACCAGCTTCATTCCCTTAACTTCCTCGACTGTCTTACCAATCATCCAAGCTTCGAATTCAGCGATCTGTTCGTGCCATTCCTTACCGATTCCTGAAGCACCCTTCATACCGTACTCGTCTCCAAGTTCGATCTTGGTTCTTCCAGCAACGGATGTGTCAGATGTTAACTGCATTTCACCGTCAAATCCTACTTTGTCCTGTGCTGTGTCGATTGTTACGCTTACGATCTTACCGTCAGCATCAAATCCTGCAGCAACTATAACTGTATCAACCTGTCCTGTAGCAGCACCTTCAGCAAGATCCTTTGACTTAGCGATTGATGTAACTAGTCCAAGACCAAGCTTTGTGATGGAACCTTCTTCTGCAGCTGGTTCTTCTTCAGCAGGTTCCTCTGCTGGCTCTTCAACTGGTGTTTCAGCTGGTGTTTCAGCTGGTTCTTCGTTTGCAGCACATCCTGCTAATACAGAAAATGCCAGTACTGATGATAAAACTAATGATAGTATTTTTTTCATGTTTCCCTGTCCCTCCATGAGTTTTTTATATTTTGTATTAACTACTATTACATTCTAATACATTGTTAATCATCAGACAATACCTTTAAAAAAACTTATTACATTAACAATTATTTCACATTTAACACAACGATTACACACAAAGACCATGGTAAAATATCAAATTCATCAATAGATCGGGCAAATCAGTAATGTAAAATCAATTTTTGTACTATTCTGATACAAAAACCCCGCTAATTCGATTGAAAAACAGCAAAACATCAGATAATGATAATTTTATCACCATCTGATGTTTATAACCAATCTATGAATTTTTGCGGCTCCATCTCACACCGTTCGGTGTATCCTCGAGAATGATCCCTTCTGCTGCCAGATCGTCTCTGATCTTGTCCGCCAAGGAGAAATCCCTGTTTTTTCTCGCTTCGTTTCTCTCTTCGATGAGTTTTTCGATGTCCGCTTCCAGCGTTCCACCCAGAGGATGCTGCATGATTCCCAGTGGCGAGCCCAGATCCACAAGCAGATCTATGGTGAATTGCACCAGTTCTTTTGATGTATTTTCGTTTATCTTACTATTAACATCTCTGATGAGCTCAAAAATCACTGAAATCGCATCTGCCGTGTTGAAATCGTCATCCATCTTTTCAATGAATCGGTTCTTGTATTGCAGAAGCGCTTCCTTTATTAGTAGTTCCTCCTGACCCATTCCCTCTTTTTCATTCCTGAGGTAACCGTTCAGTCTGTTCAGGGCATTGTACATTCTTTCCAGACTTGCCTTTGCCGCATCGAGCACTTCAATGGTGAAATTGATCTGTGTTCTGTAATGGCCAGAAATCATGAATAGACGAACCACTTCCTGGTCATATTTCTCCAGAATCTCTCTTGCCGTGAAGAAATTATTGAGCGATTTGCTCATTTTCTTGTTATCCACATTGATGAATGCGCCATGAAGCCAGTATTTCGCAAAGGTCTTCCCGGAACGCCCTTCACTCTGGGCGATTTCATTTTCATGATGCGGGAAAACAAGGTCCGTTCCACCTGCATGGATGTCTATGGTTTCTCCAAGGAGATTCAGTGCCATGCAGGAACACTCGATATGCCATCCAGGCCTTCCATTTCCCCATGGACTTTTCCAGGAAGGCTCGAAGGGCTTCGCTTTCTTCCACAGAGCGAAATCCATGGGATCTCTCTTTCTGTCATCCACTTCCACTCTAGAGCCAGACTGCAGGTCTTCTAGATTCTGACCCGAAAGCTTTCCGTATCCCGCAAAGGTCTTGGTTGAATAATAGACGTCTCCATCCACCTCATAAGCATATCCCTTTTGAATGAGTTCTTCGATGAAATCAATCATTTCCGTAATGTACTCCGTCGCCCTTGGATTGACTGTAGCTCTCTTGATGTTGAGTTTATCCGCATCAAGGTAATATTCCATGATATAGCGATCTCCCAGCTCTTTCACTGTTGTATCTGTATCCTGTGCTTTCTTGATCATCTTGTCATCGATATCCGTGAAGTTCTGAACGAACTTGACTTCATACCCTCTGTATTCCAGATATCTTCTGATGGTATCAAAGATGATGAAGGTTCTTGCATTCCCGATATGGAAAAGATTGTACACCGTAGGTCCACAGACATACATCCTGACTTTCCCTTCTTCGATAGGGATGAATTCCTCTTTCTTTCTGGTTAAAGTATTATAAACCTTCATAACCTTCCTCCTGTAATTTCTGCATAGTTGTTTTTCTTATTTTATCACTTAAGACCTGATGATTTCCACTATATTATTCTTGTCCGTCTTTGTAACACTGCCGTTTCTGTCTTTCACATCGAAATTTCCATCTCGCCCGACAATGACTCTTTTAGGGATTCCCAATAGATCATAGTCGCTGAACTTACTGCCCATACGATCTTTTCTGTCATCAAGGAGCACACGAAGCCCACTGTCTGAGAGAATCTCATAGAGTTCACTTCCTGCTGTAATCCCTCTCTCTTCTCTAGGGTCAACCAATGCCACAACAGCATCGAAGCACGTGGTTTCTTTGGACAGGTTGAGCCCGATCTCATCCATAGAGGTTTCCGCCACTGCAAGAATCAGCCGATCCACATTCAAGTACGCGACACTTAAAGGGTGATAATCAAACCCGCCATCCTGAGCCTGCACCCTGATTTTTTCCGGCTGATTTCTGATTTCACCAAGAAGCCACCCTTTCGATGTTTTTTCTCGCCTGGTGACAGAATAGAAATCCCCGGAAAAATCGCGTCCGTATTTCATCCCTTTATAATGATAGTCTGTCTGATTCGCTCCAGCGATATAAGCTTTCTTCTTGCTGACTCCTTCATCCACGAGAATCTGATCCACTCTAAGATTCATCGGCCCTGCGAATCCGACCTCTGCACCGGTCAATGCCGTCACCTGGGAAGACGGAAGCACCTTCAACGCGTCTTCTTTCAGCCCCAGTATTCTATTCACCCTGGCCAGATCCATCTCCCTATGCCCCTCCAGAACAACTGCATAGGTCTTGACACCATCCGTCAAAAGCATTGTCTTCAGTATATCGGAAGGCTTCGCTTCCAGAAAGAGGCAGAGCTCATGAATGGTTTTTGTTCCAGGTGTCTTCACCATCATCAGGCTTTCCGGCGAGCCATCCTTCTCTTTTCTTGCACTATGGTCACCAGATTCATCCTCCGCGCAGTATTCCTCCTGTCCGGAAATTGACGGATAATAATACCCCTTCTGATCCTCGACAGCTTCTATGCCCAATTCACGGAAGATACGTACCATCAACTCATCCGAATCTGTCTCCACACCCAGCATGGAAAATCCTATGATGTTCTGTGCGTTTCCTCTCCATAGGGACGCATGGTTCTCCTCTCTATATGAGATCTGATCTTTCACATACAGTTTCAGTGGAATATCCTTATAGGATCCGACATAGAAATCATTATAGGAATGGAATGTCTTTTCCAGCTCTAGAAGACTATTCACCCCTGAAAACCCGATCCGAGAAAAGGATTCCTTCTTCAGAATGTCCACAATCATTCCCTCAATCCGGTTTTTAAGCAGTATACCAGCTGTCGTATAAGCCAGCATCCCATTCACTTTCTTCATAAAACCTGCTCTCTGCATGTAGTAATCGATTTTTCCTTCATTCGGATTCTGATCACTTTTCATGGTTCGAAGCAGCAGCTCCTCTATTCTCATTGTTTACCTCGCTTATAGTCATTTCTTCT